>NZ_JBEYTJ010000060.1:0-11677 GCF_040642995.1 Nonomuraea sp. NPDC047529
CGTTCCCCGGCCGACGGGCTCAGCGCGGCGGCGCGCTCGTAGGCCGCGGCCGCCGCGGCGTAACCGCTGCGGGCGTGGGCGCGGGTGGCGGTCTCCTCCAGCCGTCCCGCGACCTGCTCGTCGGCGGTGAGCGTGGCGGCGGCCAGGTGCCAGGCGCTGCGGTCGGCGTCGGCCGTGCCTTCCAGGACCTGGCTGAGGGTGTGGTGGATGGTCAGGCGCCGGGCCAGTGGTGTCCGCTGCCAGATGGCCGCCCGGACCAGCGGATGCCGGAACTCCAGCCGCGAGCCGTCGGCCGTCCGGATCAGACCGGCCGCGCCGATCTCTTCCAGGTGCTCGGGAGCGGAGCCCAGCACGCGCGCCGCCGCCAGCACGATCGCCGACTCGGCGGTGGCGTCGGCGGCGGCGACCTGGAGCAGGACGCGGGCCGCCGCCGACAGCCCGTCCACCTGGTGGGCGAAGGCTTCCTCCAGCCGTGAGGTGAGCGAGAGCTCCCCTTGGCTCTCGCCGGACTTCGGCAGCTCCAGGAGCGCCAGCGGGTTGCCGGCGGACTCGGCGAGGATGCGCCGCCGGAACTCCTCGGTCAGCGGGCGGGCGGTGGAGTCGAGCACCTCACCTGAGGCCGCCTCGTCCAGGCCCGCCAGCTCCAGCACCGTCAGGCCCGGCGCCGTGAACCCGGCGCGGGCGGCCAGCAGCATCGCCACCCCTTCGCCGGCCAGCCGCCTGGCCGCGATGACCAGCGCGTCCGCCGAGGCATGGTCGAGCCACTGCACGTCGTCGACCAGGCACAGCACGGGGCCGTCCTCCGCCAGCTCGGCGAGCAGCGACAGGACGGCCAGCCCGATCAGGAACCGGTCTCCCGTGCCGGCCGGGCCGAGCCCGAAGGCGCCGCGCAGCGCGGCGGCCTGCCGTTCGGGGATGCGGTCCAGACGGTCGAGCGCCGACCTGAACAGCAGGTGGAGCGAGGCGAACGGCAGTTCGGCCTCCGCCTCGATGCCGGTCGTCCGCAGGACCCGCAGATCGCCGGCCGCCGCGGCGTGATCCAGCAGGGCCGTCTTGCCGATGCCCGGCTCGCCGAGGAGGACCAGGGCGCCGCTGACACCCGTTCGGGCGTCGGCGAGCAACGTGTCAATGGTGCGCGTCTCGCGCGTTCGCCCCCGAAGCATGTGTCGCAGTATTACCTATGAGATGACTCATGCTGGCGTGTCGCCTGTTGCCTAACGTTGTGGACATGAAGCCCTTCAGTGTGAACATTGCCCAGGCCGACCTTGATGACCTGCACGAGCGGCTGCGCCGCACCCGGTGGACCGGGGAGATCGCGGGGCAGGGCTGGAGCAGGGGCGTGCCGCTCGACTACCTCAAGGGGCTGGCCGACTACTGGCTCAACGACTTCGACTGGCGGGTGGCCGAGGCCGAGTACAACAAGCACCCGCAGTTCGTCACCGAGATCGACGGGGAGGACATCCACTTCCTCCACCTGCGTTCCAGTTCGGAGGACGCGCTGCCGCTGCTGCTCCTGCACGACAATCCGGGCGGTGTGATCGGGTTCCTCGACGTCCTCGAACCGTTGTCGCGAGACTTCCACCTGGTCGTCCCCTCGTGCCCGGGGGTCGGCTTCTCCGGCTACCTCTCCTCGCCGGGCTGGACCGTCCCCCGTACGGCTGCCGCCTTCGCCGAGCTGATGTCCCGGCTCGGCTACGAGCGGTACGGCACGCAGGGCGGCGGCGGTGGCGCCAACCTGGGGCTGGAACTGGCCCGCCAGGTGCCGGAGCGGCTGGTGGGCGTGCACGTCAACGCCTTCGTCGCCTTCCCCTCCCCGGAGGAGAGCGAGTTCACCGCCGACGAGCAGCGACGCCTGGGCATCATGCAGAACTTCATGCAGGAGGGCCTCGGCTTCAACCAGATCATGTCCACCCGGCCGCAGACCATCTCCTACGGGCTGACCGACTCCCCGGTCGCGCAGCTCGCGTGGATCGTGGAGAAGTTCAAGGAGTGGACCGACTCGGCCGCCGAGCTGCCCGAGGACGCCTTCTCCCGTGACCGGATCCTGACCGACGTGAGCGTCATGTGGTTCACCGCCACCGCCGGCTCGGTGGCCAACCTCTACTACGAGATGGGCCACGACCCGGGCGCCTACGCGCCCAAGCCCCGGGTGACGGTTCCCACCGGGGTGCTGCTGGCCAGGGAGGACGTCACGATCCGCCGCTTCGCCGAGCGCGATGCCAACGTCGTGCGGTGGACCGAGCTGGCCGGGGGCGGGGCGTATCTGGCGCTGGAGTCGCCGGAACTGCTGGTGGAGGACGTGCGGGCCTTCTACGCCGACCTCACCACCGGGGAGTGACCTTCGCGGGCATCGTGCTCGGCACTCGGCCGGGCGCGGTGCCCGCGGCCTGGCCGGTAATACGTCACCGTCATGCCGGTGAATTAACAGCGAACCGCTCCGGACACGGAAAGCGACGTTACCGATCCATGAATGCTCGCGATTCGCCGTTCTGGTCGGAATTTTTGAGACCTTAGCGCATCGCGTTGCGAGTTGTCAGCCGAATGATTAAGCGCCCCGGAAGCCCGATCCGGTTCGGAACGGCCCCTCGCCGATCGAATTCCCGTTCGTTGTGTCAAGTGATCATCATGGCTTATGGTGTTCGGCGTCCGGCCGAAGATTTCATCGCCGAATACCACGGGGACCCCTCATATGTCACCTCAGCATTTATTTCGATCGCGCCGTTTCCTGGTCAACCGCCTGATCAGATGGGGCAGCGTCTCAGCCGCCGCGGCGCTCGTCGCCTCGGTCATGGTGGCCGGAGCGGACGCCCGGAACGGCCAGGCCGCCATCCAGAACGCCGCCCTGATGGCCATGACCAGCGGGAACACCGGGGTCGCCACGCCGACCGCGTCGCCCAGGCCGACCCGCAAGCGCAGGCCGACCCACAGGCCCACTCACAGTCCCACCGCCACCGCAAGGCCGACGAAGACGCCTACACCGACGAAAACGCCGACGCCGTCGTCCACCCCCACCAAGACCACGACACCGACCCCCACCAAGACGCCGACCGCGTCGCCGCCCCCTTCGAACGGCTCCGCCCTCACGGCGCGGCCCAACGACGGCTCGGGCTACTGGCCGGACTTCTCCAACACCGGCTACTCCCGCACCCCCGCGAACGCCGCCGGCCTGGGGCTGGGCGCCTATCCCGGCAAGCTCGCCGACTACGCGGCCGGCATGAGCGCCGACAAGCCGTTGCGGGTCGAGTACCCCGACAACAGCGTCATCTCCTTCAAGCGCTTCACCGCCTCGAAGGTGTACATCTACGGTGACAACCTGACGTTCGTGGGCTGCCTGTTCGAGGGCACGAACCCCAACGACAACCTGGTGCAGATCTACTCCGACACCACCATCAAGTTCCTGTACTCGACGTTCAAGCCCAGCTCCTACGCCACGCCTCCGGGCAACGACGGCAAGGTGTCGTCCGCGCACGCCAAGCCGGGCACGCCGTTCGACAAGTCGTGGCAGCTCATGACGACGATGAAGGAAGCCGTCGCCGTCATGGACCACAACGACATCTGGGGCAACGCCGGCCTGATCATGGTGACCGGGTTCCCCGGCCGGCCCTCGACGTGGACGAACAACTACATCCACGACATGGCCGACACCGCACGGGACGTCTACCACCATGACGGCATCGGTCCGCAGAGCGAGGGCAACGGCGGCCACATGATCGTCAACCACAACACCCTGGCGTCCCTGGGCAACACCAACGGCCTGGCGCTGCAGGGCAAGGGTGTCTATCAGGACGTCTCCGTCACGAACAACTACATCTCCGGATGGGGTTACGCCCTCAGCATCGGCACGGCCGACAACGCCAGGAACATCACCGTGACCGGGAACGTGTTCTCGGCCGAGCTCGACCAGCTGCACGGCTTCCTGTACGGCGGCATCTGGGGCGGCACGGCCCGCGGTTCCACCTGGCGCGACAACCGCGTCCAGGCGCGCACCGGCGACGGCAACCGCGGCTACACGCCGGCCGACAACGCCAAGTACCTGTGGCCGGCCGGCACCGCCAAGGCCACCGACTACACCGGCTGACCCACCGCGCCCGGCGCCCGTCCCTCGGCACCCGGCCGACGGGGACGGCGCCGGGCGCGTCCCGTCCTGCGGACCGGAACAGCTGGGGGCGGGGAGCCGGTTACCCGGCCGAGACAGTGACGTTTCCGGACCCCGTGGTCAGCGACAGCTTGCGCGGCGAGGAACTGTCCTTCTTGACGGAGACGTCGGCGTCACCGGAGGTCGTTCTGGCCCGCACGTCATAGGTCTCGTCGGGGACGGTGAGCACGACGTCGCCCGAGCCGACCGACACCTCGACGCCTTCCGGCGCGACCGCGTACTTCAGGTTGACCTGGCCGGATCCCTCCTTGACCAGGAGCTTCTTGCCGCCGAGGCCGTCGCCCTTGATGTCGCCGGAGCCGGCCTCAACGTCAAGAGGGCCGGTGAGCGACCTCAGCGTCAGGTCGCCCGACCCGGAGTTCAGCTTGACCTGCGTCCCCTTGGGGACCTCCACCTTGTACTCGACCCCGCAGGTGCCCCACGACTTCTGGCAGTCGTAGGAGACGGACAGCGTGTCGCCCTCCACCTTGTGCGCGGCCTGCGGCTTGTCGTTGCTCCAGTAGAGCCTCTCGGTCACGCTGACGTTCGTGGCGTCCGACTCGGTGACGGTCACGTCCCCGCTGCCGCTTCTGAGGTGAAGCCGCTGCACCTTCTCCTTGACCTGGTACGTGCTGGTCTCCTCGTTCTTCGGTTTGCCGATGGCGTCCAGGCCGCACCCGGTCAGGAGTACCGCGGAGGCCAGCAGGCCGCCCGCGATCGCAGTGATCTTCATGTCGTCCATCCTGTCCGGGATGCCGCCCGGCCTGCATCAGGGATGCCCCCGACGGGCCCCCGGGTTTGGACGCCCCCGTCCGTGCGCGGGGTCAGGGGCGTCCTCCGTCACTCGGGCCGGTGGAAGGCGATCTCGGGGTTGGCGGGGGAGGGGCCGTCCAGCAGGGGTTGCTTCCTGCCCTTGAGGTGCTGGTCGAAGAAGGCCGCGACGTAGACGCGGGTGAGCGCCGTCCCGCGTTCCGCGTCGATGGCGTCGGGGGACGACAGGCCGAGCTTGCTCTGCGCGAGGGCCAGGTCGGTGAAGGTGCTGTGCTCGGCGCGGGCGACGGTGAGCCAGCGCTTCCAGCCGTCCAGGACCTTCCAGGTCCTGTCCCAGGTGTCGTCCTTGCCGGGCGTGTGGTCGCGTTGGCTGCCCATGAGCAGGAAGGGACGCTTGCCGAGTCCGGTGGCGGGGAGGGTGGCGTCGACGGTTCCGTCCAGGTTGATCCCGGCCTTGACCCGCGGGTCGGTGAGCATGGTGGTGGAGGCGGTGTCGCCGCCGATCGAGTGGCCGGCCATGCCGATGCGCCTGGCGTCGATCAGGCCGGCGCGTTTCCAGGCGGGATGGCGGCCGGTCAGCCGGTCCAGGACGAAGGAGACGTCCTTGGCGCGGTTCCTGCTGATGGTGGCCTTGCCGCCCTCGGGAGGTCTGGGCTGGTCGCACAGGGGTGCGCAGGTGAGCAGCCCGACGCCGGGGAAGACGGTGCCGGAGGATTCGTAGGCGTGGTCGATCGAGGCGACGACGTACCCGCGGCTGGCCAGGTCCTCGGCCAGGGAGGTGAGGCCGGCACGGGGCAGGCCGAGTCCGGGCGAGAGCACCACCAGCGGGTGGCGGCCCTTCTCGGGCGGGGCGCCGGCGCGGGCGTGGGTGCGGATGCCGCTGATGACCTCGGCGGGCACGTCGGCGCCGGGGGCCTTGCGCCGCAGGAGGGACGCGGCCTCCTCCGTGCTCATGTAGGGGGCGGGCGGCCCGGAGACGGAACGGGCGGGGTAGTGGATGGAGAGCATGAGCCGACGCGGCCCCGAGGAGGGCACCCAGGGATCCTTGCGGCTCTGGTCGACCAGGTACAGGGTGTCGCGGCCGACCGGATCGGGGCCGGTGGGGCGGGGCAGTTCCAGCCGGAGGGTGGCCGGCGACGGGGACCCGGCGCCGGTTCGCGCGGCGGACGCGGTCGCCGTGGCACAGGTCGTGGCGGTCAGGGCCAGGCAGGCCGTCAGCGGGACGGTCAGCAGAGGCGAGATCATCGCATTCCTCTCAGTACGGTCAGACGTCGCGGCGATGCACGACGACGAGGGTCAGGACGGCGGCGGCCAGCGGCCAGGCCGCGAAGACGGCCCAGGAGCCGGTCACCGTGGGAAGGGCGGGGTCGTCGCGGAGCTGGGGCAGCCCCAGGCAGGTGCGCCAGACGTAGAACGGGACCAGGGCGTACAGGTCGTTGAGCCACTGGTGGACGGTCGGCCGGAAGAAGGTCGGCACGATGACCAGCACGCCGCAGACCGAGACCACCGCGCCCGCGGTGTGCCGCACCAGCGCGCCGATGCCCATGCCGACCAGCGCCGACACCGGCGCGAGCAGGGCGTTGGCGGCCAGGACGCGCAGCACGCCGGGGTCGCCCGGCCGGACGGCGACGCCGAGATCGGACAGGATGTCCTGGCTGACGCCGAACGTGGCCGCCGAGACCAGCGCGCCGGTCACCAGCGTGACGGCGCCCACGACGACGAGCTTGGCGGCCACGACCCGGTGGCGGGCCGGGACGGCGGCCAGGGTGGTGCGGATGAGGCCGGTGGCGTACTCGCCGACGATCGTCAGCGCGCCGACGGTGCCCGCGCCGATCATGAGCAGGGTGGCGGCCAGCCCGCTGAACGCCTCGCCCAGCGGATCGAACAGGGCCTTCTCCCGCGCCGTGAAGCCGGGCCAGCTGTGGTGGGCGTTCAGGCTGCTCTGGACGGCGAACGCGACGATGGCCAGCACGCCGAGGCCGACCAGCCACCGGGTGGAGCGGAGCGACCAGAGCTTGATCCATTCGGCGGCGAGCAGGTCGCGGAAGCGGGCGGGTTCCGTCAAGGCGCACCGGCCCCGTCCATGGCCCGGTAGTCGGCATGACGGGCGGTCAGCTCCATGAACGCCTGCTCCAGCGAGGCGGCGCGGGGGGCGAGTTCCCGCAGCAGGATGCGCCGCTCGTAGGCGAGTTCGCCGACGCGGGCGGCGGTCAGTCCCGTGACGGTCAGGGCGTCGCCGTCGTCCTGTCGCACGTGGGCGCCGGCCTGGGTGAGGACGGCGGCCAGTTCGGCGGGGTCGGGCGTGCGCACGATGACGCCCGCGCCGGTGCCGCGGGCGGCGAACTCGGCCACGCTCTCGTCGGCGATCAGCTCGCCGCGCCCGATGACGACGAGCCGGTCGGCGGTGTGTTCCATCTCGCTCATCAGGTGGCTGGAGACGAGCACCGTGCGTCCCTCGCCGGCCAGGCGGCGGAACAGGCCGCGCACCCAGCGCACCCCCTCGGGGTCCAGGCCGTTGACCGGTTCGTCGAACAGCAGCACCGGCGGGTCGCCCAGCAGCGCGGCGGCGATGCCGAGCCGCTGGCGCATCCCCAGCGAGAACCCGCCCACCCGGCGGCGCGCAGCGCTCTCCAGGCCCACGTCCCGCAGCACCTCGCCCACCCGGCGGCGCGGCAGGCCGTTGCCGGCGGCCAGCGCGCCCAGGTGGGCGGCGGCGGTGCGCCCGCCGTGCACGTCGCCGGCGTCCAGCAGCGCGCCGGCATGCCGCAGCCCGGCGCGGTGCCGGGCGAAGGGGCGTCCCTCGACGGTGGCGCTGCCGCTGGTGGGGCGGTTCAGGCCGAGGATCATCCGCATCGTGGTGCTCTTGCCGGCCCCGTTGGGGCCGAGGAACCCGGTGACGCAGCCCGGTCGCACGGTGAAGGTCAGGCTGTTGACGGCCGTCACCTCGCCGTAGCGCTTGGTCAGTTCGTTGACTTCGATCACCCGGCCAACGTTGTCGCAGGCAGGGCGGGCGGGACATCTGGCCGCGGGCCGGTTCACGCGCGAGCGGGGTGGCCCACGGGCCTATGCCCGTAGGCCGATGCCCGCGGTGTCCATGGATGACTACGATCGTCCGGGTGCGCGAAGAAACGCCCAGGCCACCCCTGACGCAGCGGCTGCCGCACGGTGTGCGTACGGCGCTCGCCTGGTGCGCGGTCGTGGCGTCCCTGCCGCTGCTGTACGTCGTGACGCTGACCGACGGCGAGGACCCGCTGCCGGCGGACGCGGTCCATGCGGGAGTCGCCGTCGCGATGGCGCTTCCGCTGGTCTGGGCACGTCGGCGGCCAGGTGTGGTGCTGGCGGTGCTGCTGGCCGAACTGCTCGTGGCCATGGCGGCGGCGCAGCCCGTCGAGCGGGTCTGGCCGCTGCTGCCGGCGGCCGACCTGCTGGTCTGCGTCGTCACGGCCACCCGCGCGCGCCGTACCGGGCTGGTGGCGGCGGCCGTCGCATTGACCGTCCAGGAGGCGGCCTGGCACGCGGCCCTGCTGGGTCAGGGGCTGCGCCTGCTCGCGCCGGGCTTCCTCGCGCTGTCGGTCCTGCTCGGCCTGGGCGTCGTGATCGCCTGGACGGCGGGGACGGTCCTGCGGCAACGACGCGAGTACGGTGCCGCGCTGCGCGCGCAGGCCGAGCTCCAGGCGGTGACCGCCGACCGGTTGCGCATCGCGCGTGAGCTGCACGACATGGTCGCGCACAGCATCGGCGTGATCGCCATCCAGGCCGGGGCCGGGGCCCGGGTGCTCGACACCCGCCCGGAGCAGGCCCGCGACGCCCTCGGCGCGATCGAGACCGCCAGCCGGCAGACTCTGCAGGGGCTACGGCACATGCTCGGCCTGCTGCGCGAGCACCCCGCCGCCGCGGAGCCGCCCCCCGGGTCGGGGCTGGCCGACCTCGACCGGCTGGCCGAGACGACCGCGGCCGCCGGACTCCGCGTGGACGTGCGCCGCCGGGGCCGCCCGCGCCCGCTGCCCCCGGCGGTGGACCGGTGCGCCTTCCGCATCGTCCAGGAGTCGTTGACCAACGTCATCCGCCACGCCGACGCCCGTCACTGCCGGGTCGTCCTCGACCACACGCCGGGCGAGCTGCGCATCGACATCACCGACGACGGCCGCGCCACCGCCCCGGCGGGGCCCGGCGGCGGGTACGGGATCGCCGGCATGCGCGAAAGAGCCGCCCTGCTCGACGGACGCCTCAGCGCCGGGCCACGCCCGGAGGGCGGCTTCCGCGTCACCGCCACCCTGCCGCTGCCCGGTCCCGCCTCGGCGCGGGAGTCCGGACGGAACGCCCCTGTGGAGGCACGTTGACCATCCGCGTCCTGCTCGCCGACGACCAGCCGCTCATCCGCGCCGGCCTGCGCATGGTCATCGACACCGCGCCCGGCATCGAGGTCGTGGGGGAGGCCGGGACGGGGGCCCAGGCCGTCCAGCTCACCCGGCGGTCGCGGCCCGACGTGGTCGTCATGGACATCCGCATGCCCGGCACGGACGGCATCGAGGCCACCCAGATCATCACCGCCGAGACCCCGGCCATCCGCGTGATCATGCTCACCACGTTCGACGACGACGCCAACGTCCACGCCTCCCTGCGGGCCGGGGCCAGCGGCTTCCTGGTCAAGGACATGGCCTTGGAGGACATCCTGTCCGCGGTCCACGTCGTGGCCGCCGGGGACGCGCTGATCGCGCCCGGCGTCACCCGCCGGCTCATCGCCGAGTTCGCCGGGCGTCCCGAGCCTCGCCCGCGCGAGCTCCCCGGGGTCACGGCCCGGGAACGCGAGGTGCTGACGCTGGCCGGGCGCGGCCTGTCCAACGCCGAGATCGCCGCGAGTCTGCACATCAGCCCCGGCACCGCCAAGGCCCACATCGCCAGCCTGCTCTCCAAGCTCGGGGCCCGCGACCGCGTCCAGCTCGTCATCGCCGCCTACGACGCCGGCCTGGTGTCCCCGGCCCCATGAGGACAGGGCCGATCAGCGTCCCTTGCGCATGTAGGCGCGCAGCGACAGCGGGACGAACACCACCAGCAGCGCGCCCGACCAGAGCAGGACGGCGGCCACCGGATGCGCGAGCGGCCACGTCATGTCCGCGGACACGACGCCCGGGTTGCCGAACAGCTGCCGGATGGCGGCGGTGAGCGCGCTGATCGGGTTCCAGTCGGCGACGAACCGCAGCCAGGCGGGCATGCCGCCGGTCGGGACGAACGCGTTGGACAACATCGTGACCGGCAGGAACAGCGGCACCATCGCCTCGGCGATCCGCTCGTCCTTCACCGCCAGACCCAGGTAGACCCCGACCCAGCCCAGCGCGTAGCGCAGCAGCATGATCAGCGCGAACGCCTCGGCGGTGGGGAGCGGGCCGCGGTGCGGCTGCCAGCCCACCAGCAGTCCCGTGACCACCATGGCCGCCAGTAACGGCACGCCGATCAGGGAGTCGGCGCCGGTGTGCCCGAACGGCACCGCCAGCCGCGCCATCGGCATGGAGCGGAAGCGGTCCATCACGCCGCGGGAGCCGTCGGCGGCCATCCGGCCCATGACCCCCTGCGCGGCGGTGAAGGTCACCATCGCGAACAGGCCGGGCATGAGGTACTCGCGGTAGTCGCCGCCGCCCGGCACCTGGATGGCGCTGCCCAGGACGTAACCGAACAGCACCACCATGATGACCGGGAAGACCAGCGCGGCGACGATCTGCCCGGGCTCCTGGCGCAGCCGGCTCAGCTCGCGGCCGACCAGGGTCAGCCCGTCGGTGAACGTCCAGCGCAGGCGGCCCATCGGTGAGGTGAGGGCGGTCATCGAACGGTCTCCTTGCGGTCGGTGAGGCGCAGGAACACCTCGTCGAGGGTGGGGTGGCGCAGGCTCACGTCGGCGGCGGCGACCCCGGCGTGGTCGAGGTCGCGCACGACGTCGGCGAGTCGGAGGCGGCCGCCGGGCAGGGCGACGCTGAGCCGGTCGGCCCCCGTCGTGGTGGGATCGGTGCCGGTGAGGGCGTTCAGCACGGTCATCGCCGCGGGCAGCGCGGCGGGGTCTTCGAGGACGACGTCGAGGCGGTCGCCGATCGTGGCCTTCAGCTCGTCGGGGGTGCCCGTGGCGATCACCCGTCCGTGGTCGACGACGGCGATGTCGTCGGCCAGCCGGTCGGCCTCGTCGAGGTACTGCGTGGTGAGCAGCACCGTGGTGCCGTCGGCCACCAGCTCGCGGACGCTGTCCCAGATCTCGCCGCGGCTGCGCGGGTCCAGGCCGGTGGTCGGCTCGTCCAGGAAGAGCACCTCGGGGCGCAGGATGAGGCTGGTGATCAGGTCGAGGCGGCGCCGCATGCCGCCGGAGTAGCCGGCGACCTGGCGATCGGCGGCGTCCACCAGGCCGAAGCGTTCGAGCAGCTCGTCGGCCCGCCGGTGCGCGTCGCGCCGGGACAGGTGGGACAGACGCGCGAACAGGCGCAGGTTGCCGCGGCCGGTGAGCTTCTCGTCCACCGCGGCGTACTGGCCCGCGAGCCCGATTTTGGCGCGCACCTGGTCGGGCTCGCGGACGACGTCGTGCCCGGCGACGCGGGCGTGCCCGGCGTCGGGATCGGACAGGGTCGCCAGGATGCGAACGGCGGTCGTCTTCCCTGCGCCGTTGGGCCCCAGCAGGCCGCAGACCGTTCCCGCCGGGACGCTCAGGTCCAGGCCGCGCAGGGCATGGGTGTCGCCGAAGGACTTGTGCAGTCCATCGGCGACCACCAACGGGAAAAGCAAGAAACCCACCAC
>NZ_JBEYTJ010000060.1:11687-48326 GCF_040642995.1 Nonomuraea sp. NPDC047529
TGTTGTTGGAGGTGAGACTGCCTGATCGTGTGCGCGTTTTATAAGAGGCCTACCCGGAGCTGTTGTTATGGTTGTCGCTCGATGATTTCTAATCACTTGCGGCGACCACGATCGGATCAGGCATGAACCCCTCCACTGGGTACGTTGTACGCGGTTTCTGGCAGTCACGCTAAACCACTGGGTACGATGTACGCAACACGGAGGTGGAACGGTGACCGACGCCGAGTACGTCAACATCTGGATGCGGCCAGAGCGCCCCGCCCGCGGGCCGAAGCCCGCCTACAGCCGCGCGCAGATCACCGAGGCGGCCGTCCGGATCGCCGACACCGAGGGGCTGGAGGCCGCCACCATGCGGCGGATCGCCGCCGAGATCGGCGCCGGCGCCATGTCCCTCTACCGGTACGTCCCGAACCGCGACAACCTGGTCGAGCTCATGGCCGACCGGCTGACGGGCGAGATCGACGTCACGGGCCTGCCCTCGGGCGACTGGCGCGCCGACCTGACCCGCTACGCCGACGAGCTGCGGGCCATGTGGCTGAGACACCCGTGGGTCGCCACCGTGCAGCGGTCGCTCCCCAGCTTCGGCCCCAACCAGGTGCTCCTGATCGAACGGCTGATGGGCGTGCTCGACGCCTACGTCCCCATCGACGAGAACCTCACCCTGATGGCCCTGCTGAACAGCTACATCGAGGGCGCCGTCCGCGAGGAGATCAGCTCGGCCGGGGAGTTCCGCCGCAGCGGGCTCAGCGAGTCGGAGTGGATGGCGCGCAGCGGCCCGCGCATCGAGCAACTGGTGAACAGCGGGGAGTACCCGATCTTCACGAAGATCGTGATGCAGGCGGGCAGGCCGCACCTGAGCCGCGACGACCAGTTCCGGCACGGGCTCCAGCGTGTCCTCGACTGCGTCGCCGGGGCCCTCCCGGCAGCGGCCGGGTCCGCGACGCGGGAGTCAGGGCAAGGCGCGTAGCACCCGCGCACCCGTCCGCGAAGGGGCGGCCGGCAGGCCGGACCGGTCCTCTACGTGGAGGACCCGGCACGCGGGGCAGGCCGCCGGGCCCGGCTGATGGTCGGAGGCGGGAGATCGCCACCAGGCAGGAGTCGGCCGGACCGCCGCGTCACTGGCGTCGATGCATGCGATCTGACCTTGGCGTCTTCCTGAAGGCGCAGGCCCTTGGTGCTCGGCGCGTTCGCCCCCCACGGGGGAGCCGCTGGCCGCGCAACTGGTCGAGGTGGTGCCCAAGCGCGGCGCGCCGACCGTGCCGGAGCTGGGGCGGCCTTCGACGAGGTGCTGACGACCAGGACCGTCTGGCGCAACCTGCCGCACGTACGTCTGCCGGCGCCCGATCGCGGCCGTGCCACCCGGGCGGGAGTGAGCCGGCGTGGCCTGGGGGAACGTCACACGCGGCTGGGCAGGCGGCCCTCGCCGGTGGTCATCTCGGGCCAGAACTCCCGGTAGCGGCCGGAGTGGAAGACCAGCGGCTCGCCTCCGGTCCGCTGGTGGCGTTCCACCGCTCCGACGAGGATGTGGTGGTCGCCGCCGTCGTGGACGCGCTCGGTACGGCAGACGAACCCGGCCAGCGTCCCGGCCAGCACCGGCAATGGCGTGCCCGGCACCAGCTCCACCCCGGCGAACTTGTCGGCAGCGGGGGCGGCGAAGCGCCTGGACAGGTGCCCCTGCCCGGCCGCCAGGACGTTGACGGCGAACCGCCCGGCCCGCAGGAAGAGCCGAGCGCTGGGGGCCCGCTTCGACAGGCACCACAGCAGCAGCGGCGGATCGAGCGAGACCGAGGTGAAGGAGTTGACGGTGACCCCGGCCCGCTCCCCGTCGGCGGTCGCCGTCGTGATCACTGCCACCCCGGTCGCGAACTGCCCGAAGGCGTCACGGAGCGATCTCATGCCGTCACCCCGCCGAGATAGGTCTCGGCCCGGCCGGCGTCCATGAACCAGTCGGCGTAGTCGGCCGGGTCGTCGAAGCCGTTGACGAACCGGGAGGCGATCTCCGGACGCTGCTGGGCGGCGGCCAGCAGGGCCAGGTGGTGGGGCTCGGCCGGCGCGAGCAGGGCGTTGGTCCAGTTCGTGACGTGCCGGGCCTGCGTCCAGAACAGGTCGAACGTCTGCCGCATCCAGTCCGCGTCGAACGGCCGGTCGCCCCGCTCCACGATGGCCCGCAGGTAGGTGGCGGCGCACTTGGCGGCGTTGTTGCTGCCCTGCCCGGTGATCGGGTCGTTGAGCACCACGACGTCGGCCACGCCGAGCACCGGCGCCCCGGACGGCAGCACGGCCACGGGACGGCGGACCGTGGGGGCGAAACGGCCGGTCAGCACCGCGTTGGCGTCGGTGAGCTCGATCCCGGCGCAGCGCTCGGCCTCCCACGGGAAGAAGGTCTCCAGAATCCGGCGGCTGCGGGCCAGGTGCTCGGCGGGGCCGCGGACGTCACTCCAGCAGTCCATGGGACCGTCCGGCACGCCCTCGAACACCATGATGTCGCAGGGGCCGGTGTGCGTGAGCGCGGGGAAGACGAAGTACTCGCCCACGCCGGGCAGCAGGTTGAAGCAGACCGCCGAGTGGCCGGGCCGCGGGGCGAGGCCGTTGACGTAGGTGACCGCGAGCGCGCGCTGCGGGGTGGCGTACGGGGAGCGGGCGGGGTCGCGCTCGAAGAGCGAGGCGATCTGGCCCTTGCCCGCGGCGACCAGGACCAGGTCGTACCGGGCCGCGTAGCTCTCCAGGTCCTCGGGGGTGGCGTCGTGCAGGACGAGCTTGCCGCCGAGCCGCTCGAACTCGCCCAGCCAGGCCGGCATCTTCAGCCGCTGGTCGACCGAGCGGGCCGGGACGTCCAGCCGCGCCGCCCAGTCCAGGGCCTTGCCGCCCTCCGGGCTCGGGACCGTGAGGGCGATGCCTTCGATGGGCGGGCAGACGTCGGCCCACCAGTCCAGGCCGAGCTCGCGCTCGTGGGCCTGAGCGGTGCCGAACATGGCCTGGCCCGACATCACCCGGCCGTCGCGGATGGACTCGGGGGTGCGGTTGGAGACGACGGTGACGTCGTAGCCGTGCCGGAGCAGGCCGATGGCGAGGTGGAGACCGGCCTGACCGGCGCCGACGACGAGGATGTCGCGCATGGGTGGTGTCCTTCGGGTGTCGGGTACGGGATCTGATCGGCGCCTGACAAGAACGGTACGGGCGGCGGGTCCGCCCGGGCCATCCGCTGAGCGCGGATCTCATCCGCCTGACGCGGGACCCCTTCGCAACGTCTCCGACGGCGGCTGCCCGTACCTCTCGCGGTACTGGGCGGCGAAACGCCCCTGGTGCAGGAAACCCCATCGGGCGGCCACCGTGGTCACCGTGGCCCTGGCGGGGTCGGCCGTCCTGAGCTCGTCGTGCACGCGCGCCAGCCGTATCTGCCGGAGGTGGGCCATCGGGGACAGGCCGAGGTGCGCGCGGAAACCCTCCTGGAGGGAGCGGCTGCTGACCGCGACCGCGCCCGCGATGTCGGTGGTGCTCAGCGGAAGGTGCGCGTGCCCTTCGATGAACTCCATCGCCCGGCGCACCACCTTCGGCAGCGCGGGCGGCCTCGGCGCCGTCAGCCGTTCCAGATAGTTGGAGGGCTGCATGGTCAGCAGCAGGGTGATCAGGGCGTTCTCCAGGTGCGCGACGGCCAGCGGGTGGCCGGCCAGCCCGTCGTCGCGTTCGGCCTCCCGGACGAGCAGGTCGGCCATGTCGCGCCAGGACCGGGTCCAGCCCGTCGTCAGGTCCATGCCGAGGTCGAAGACGACCGGGCCGCCGAGCTGCTCGCCGAGCATCTGCTCCAGCGAGCGTTCGATCGCGGAGCGCTCGAACTTGACCAGGAGCTGGGGGCAGCCGGCGGCCCAGCGCATGTCGAGGTGCCGGGTCGGCGAGGGCAGCGTGGCCAGGGACGGGCTGGAGACGACCTCCTCGTCGCCGGCGCGGATCAGGCTGCGTCCGGCGAGCGGGATCATGACCAGGAAGAACGTGTCGAGGTCGCCCGGCTCGATGTGCACGTCGGCGCCGTAGTCCAGGTAGCTGACCCGGACCGAGCCGAGCTGCACGGAGTTGAACCTGGCCGACAGCAGGTTCGCGTCCCCGGCCAGGTCCAGCCGGTGCGGGCAGAACACCTTGGCGACCTCGCCGCGGACCTCGTCGAGGTCGGAGCTGGCGAAGACGGCCCGGTTGCTGAGGAGCACACCAGATGATCGGCCCGGCCGCCCCCGGCGTTCCAGGTAAAAGGACGCACATGCCGGCGCGGGCCGATCATCCACCGTGAGCTGGTGAGGTCAGCACTTGACCGTGAGGGTGGGGCTGCTCAGCACGGTGGTGCCGCTGGTGACCACGCGGAAGGTGTTCTTCTTCATGCTCTTGCACGTCGCCCGGACGTGGAAGGCCCCCGTCTGGTCGCTGCGCAGCGTCCGGCCCGCCAGCCGCTGCCAGTGCGGGATGCCGAGGATCTTCGTCTTCTTCTGCAGCGCCATCCACCACGAGCCGTTCCTGCTGCCCTTGCAGTGAGCCCTGACGGTGCCGTACATGCGCCACTTGCCGCCCTCGTACCTTCCCCAGGGACGCAGCAGCGTGAGGCAGCGCTTGGCCGAGGCGCCGGCCGCCGCCGTACGTGGCTGGGTGGCCAGGGGCTGGGCGTAGCTCCACTTCTGCGCCACGGCGGCGGTCGCCGCCGTCGTGGTGGGGGTCGTCCGCGTCGTCGCCGAGCCGGGCGCCGCGACCAGCGCGGACGCCGCGCCGGCCACGCCGATGAGGGTGATGAGCCGTGTGCTGACCGAAGCCATGAGACCGTCCCTTTCTCCGTCGTCGTGCCTGTCGAGAAGGACGCTAGGCCGGTGCCGGTTGAGGATCCGTTGAGGATCTGTCCGGTGCGGTCAGATCATCAGGCCGCCGGAGACGCGCAGGCTCTGGCCCGTGATCCAGCGCGAGTCGGGCCCGGCCAGGAAGGCGACGACGTCGGCGATGTCCTCGGGGCGGCCCAGCCGCCGCAGTGGCGTCATGGTCACGACGTGGTCGACGGCCTGCTGCAGGTTCTCCCCGGCGGCCGCGCGCATCATGTCCGTCTCGGTGGCGCCCGGGATCACGTTGTTGACCGTGATGCCCCTCGGCCCGAGCTCGCGGGCGGCGACCACGGTGATCGACTCCAGCGCGGCCTTGCTGGCGAAGTACAGGGCCAGCCCCGGCGCCTCACCGGCGGAGGTGATGTTCACGATCCGGCCGCCCTCGCCGAGCCGCTCGGCAGCGGCCTGCATGACGAAGAACGGCCCCTTGGTGTTGACGGCCATCACGTCGTCGAAGTCGCTCTCAGTGGCGTCGCAGATCATGCCCATCGGATTGACCGCCGCGTTGTTGACCACCACGTGCAAACCGTCCAGGCACCGGTCGACCTCGCCGAACAGGTGCTTCACGTCCTCCAAGCGCCCCTGGTCGGCCCGGACCGCGATCGCCCGGCCGCCGAAGGCCGCCACCTCGGCCACCACGTCCTCGGCCGCTGCCTGGTCGCGGTTGAAGGTGAACAACACGGTCGCGCCCTCGCGGGCCAGCCTCGTCACGATCGCTCGCCCGATTCCGCGCGACCCGCCGGTCACCAGTGCGCTCTTCTTCTCCAGCGTTCCCATGTCGGCTCCCCGCCGTCGGCCGCCCCCTGGTGGGGCGCTTCGCAGTGGAGTCGTGGCGACCGTCCCGGTCTCTACATCCGTGCCGGAGAAAATCCGTCCGTGCCGGAGGAAATCCGGAAGTGGAGCAGCCTGTCGGGGTGACTATCGTTGCGGGAACCGGCCCGTCCGCCGTTACCGTCTGCGCAGCGATCGGTGACCTCATCACCGATCCCTGTCGAACGGAGCATCCGTGATGAACGTCGATGTGGTCGTCGTCGGAGCCGGGCCGACCGGGCTCATGCTCGCCGCGGAACTGGGCCTCGCCGGGGTGCGGGCCGTGGTCGTCGAACGGCTGGCGCGGCGCAGCGGGCAGTCCAAGGCGCTCGGCATCCAGCCGCGCTCCGCGGAGGCGCTCGAATTACGCGGGCTCCTGGAGCCCCTCATGGACCGGGCGATCCAGCGGGTGCCCGGCGGGCACTTCGCGGGGCTCCGCCTGGACTACACCGCCTGGGACACCCGGCACCCGTACTCGATCGGCATCCCCCAGGGGCGCGTGGAGGCGCTGCTGGAGGAACGGCTCGGCGAGCTGGGCGTTCAGGTCCTGCGCGGGCAGGAGGTGACCGGGCTGTCCCAGGACGCCGACGGGGTCGAGGCGACCCTGCTCGGGCCCGCGGGCGAGTCACGGCTCACGGCCCGCTTCCTGGTGGGCTGCGACGGCGGCCGCAGCACCGTCCGCGAGCTGCTGGGCATCGGCTTTCCCGGCCTGGACGGCAGACTGCTCTCGGTGGTCGCCGACATCACGATCTCCGACCCGGACGGCGCCGTGCCGGAGACCTGGACGCTGCCCGTCATGACGCCCGACAAGACCGGCAAGGGTTACATCGCTCCCATCGGCGACGGCGTCCACCGGTTCCTGTTCTACGGGGCCGAGCAGCAGCGGTTGTCCCGCGACACCCCGATCACCGAGGACGAGGTGCAGCGGGCCCTGCACAACGAGTTCGGCCTCGGCGTCCGGCTCACGGGCGTGCGATGGGCTTCCCGGTTCACCGACGCCTCGCGGCAGGTCGAGCGGTACCGTCACGGGCGGGTCCTGCTGGCCGGGGACGCCGCGCACATCCACTCGCCCATGGGCGGTCAGGGGCTCAACCTCGGTCTGCAGGACGCGTTCAACCTGGGCTGGAAGCTGGCCGGGGAGATCGCCGGGTGGGCGCCCGAGGGACTGCTCGACACCTACCACTCCGAACGGCACCCGGTCGGCGCGCGCGTCCTCGCCAACACCCGCGCCCAGGCCGTGCTGATCGTGCACGACGAGGAGAACCTGGCCCTGCGGGACATCGTCGAGCAGCTCGTCCGGGTGCCCGAGGCCAACCGGATCGTCGCCGGGATGATCTCGGGGCTGGACGTCCGCCACGACCTGCCCGGCCGCCGCCACGACCTGCTGGGACGCCAGGTCCCCGACCTCGACGTGGTGACGGCGGCCGGGCCCGGTCGCGTGGCGGAGCTGCTGCGCGACGGCCGGGGCCTGCTGCTGACGACCGCCGACGAGGCCGCGTTCGCCGAGGCCGCCGGGCCGTGGTCGGCCAGGGTCGGCCGGGCGCACGTGAAGGCCGAGCTCGGCGCGGACGGCGTGCTGGTGCGGCCCGACGGCTACGTCTGCTGGGCCGGTTCCATCGCCGACGCCTCCGGCCTCGCCGACGCCCTGACGCGGTGGGCGGGCGCCCCAAGCCGGTGAACCTGATCCGTCCGGGTGGAAGGCACTCACCGGTTGCGGGCTGCGACGACGACCACCGGCACGACGACCAGCGCCAGAACGCCGCCGCCGACGGCGAGGAGAGGGTAGCCGGCCACGGCGACCACCAGGCCCGAGACCAGGCCGCCGACGGCGCCGGACACGGAGATGGAGACGTCGACCAGGCCCTGCGTCCTGGCACGGGTGGCCGGTGGGACGGCGTCGGTGATGATCGCGGTGCCGGCGACGAGACCGAGGTTCCAGCCGAGCCCTAGCAGCGCGAGCGCCACCGCGTACGCGGCGACGGAGTCGTCGGGCGCGCCGGCCGCGACCAGTCCGGCGGCCAGGAGAACCAGGCCGGAGGCGGTGGCGACCGTGAGGCGGCCGTAGCGGTCGACCAGCCAGCCGGTCAGGGGCGAGGGCAGGTACATCGCGCCGATGTGGACGGCGATGACGAGGCCGGCGGCGGCCGCCCCGGACCCGCTGTCGTGCATGTGGACGGGGGTCATCGTCATGATCGCGACCATGACGAGCTGGGTGATCACCATGACCAGCGCGCCGACCAGCACGCCGGGCCCGCGCCGCGCGACGGCCGGAGGTGTCCTGCCGGCGGCGGCGTCCGGTGCGGCGGCGGGACCGTCCTCCAGGGCGCGGGCCAGCAGCAGTGGATCGGGACGCAGCCAGACGGCCAGGACCAGGGCGGCCAGCGCGTAGGCCGCGCCCGCGAGCAGGAACGGCCCGGCCAGGTAGGGGATGCCGAAGGCGCGAGCGAGGCCGCCGGTCGGGGCGGCGAGGTTGGGCCCGACCACGCCGCCCAGGGTGGTGGCGACCAGCACGACGGACACCGCGCCCGCCCGGCGTTCGGGGGCGGCCAGATCGGCTCCGGCGTAGCGGGCCTGGAGGTTGGTGGCGGTGCCGGCGCCGTACAGGAACAGGGCGAGGAACAGCAGGACGGGGCTGCCGGCGACGGCGGCGGCGATGACGCCGAAGCTGCCGACGGCGCCGGCCAGATACCCGAGGGCGAGGCCGGGCCGGCGCCCGCGGGCCTGGGAGACGCGCCCGACGGCGACGGCGGCCAGGGCGGAGCCGGCGGTGCCCACGGCACTGGGCAGGCCGGCGAGGCCGGTGGAGCTGAGCAGGTCCTGCGCGAGCAGGGCGCCGACGGTCACGCCGGCCGCCAGCCCGACGCCGCTGAGGACTTGGGCGATGACCAGGACGGTCAGGGAGCGGCGCTGTGCCTGAAGGCGCGGGACGTCGTGTATCCGGACAGGCACATTGGTCGTCACGAGAGTTCTTTCGGAAGGGGAGATGTCGCCAAGGGCTTCGGTGGGCGGGCGCGGATCGTCGTGCAGGCCGGGCCGGAGGGAGGCCGGCCCGGCCGGTCATGTGGTCAGCCTCGGACGCCCAGGTCAAGGCGGTCGAGCAGGCCGGCGGCGGTGAAGGCGGCGACCAGTTCGTCGCGGCCCTCGGTGAAGTGGGCCCAGCTGTCGTAGTGGACGGGAACCACCCGGCGGGCGCCGAGAATCCCGGTCGCCTCGACGGCCTGCGCGCTGTCGAGGACGATCAGCTCGCCGCCGAACAGCACGGGGATCCGGGGGCCTCCGGCGAACAGGACGGCGGTGTCCACCGGGCCGAAACGGTCGGCGATCTGCTTGACCACGTCGAGCGAGGCGTTGTCGCCGCTGACATAGATCGTGGGCAGATCCTCCCCGGTCAGGACGAATCCGACGACCTGACCGGTGAGCGGTTCGACCTCCTCGCGCGGGCCCGGGCCGTGAATGGCGGGAACGGCCGTGACGGTGATCGTGCCGCCGTCGCGGCGGTCCAGCTCGACCGGCTCCCAGTCGGCCAGCCCCTTGGCGCCGTCCCCCAGACGCCGGCCGCCGCCGGGCGTGGTGAGCGTGAGCGGGACGTCGGCGAGCAGCGCGCGGCCGGAGTCGTCCAGGTTGTCGGGGTGCTCGTCATGGGAGAGCAGGACCACGTCGATCCGGCCGAGGTCGGCGGGGACGGCGGCGGCGGGAGCCGTCTTGGTCAGCCGTCCGCCCGGCACGTGATAGTCGCCGGGGGCGTCGAAGGTCGGGTCGGTCAGGAATCGCAGGCCACCGTACTCGAAGAGGGCGGTCGGACCGCCGAAGACGCGTACGGGGAGCTGCTCGGTGGTCGCGCTGGAACTGGCCATTCAGACACCTCACGGATGAGAAGCGGTTTATCCGTGATGAAAGTAACGGTGTCTCACGGACGAGCGCAACCCGTACCATGAGACATATGAGCGAGACCCTGACCGCCGAGTCCGTGCTGCCGCCCGCGCCGGGGGCGGCGGACCACCTCGCCCTCGACTTCGTCAACAGCGCCATCGCGCTGCCGGGAGGGCAGTTCGTCGATCTCCTCGGCACCCCCGCGGCGACCAATCGCTGGCTCACCGAACGCGGCCTCGCGCCGGCCGACGCCGGGGTGCGGGAGATGTGCGCGGCCCAGCTGCGCTCGCTGCGCGAGCACGTCAGGGTGTTGTTCGCCGCCCAGGTCGACGGACTGCCCGCCCTGCCCGCGGCCTTGTCCGCCGTCAACGACGCGCTGAGCAAGGCCCCCACGGCCGCCCTGCTGTACTGGGACGAGAGGAACGGCCCTTACCGTGCGGCGCCGTGCCCCACCAACGAGATCCTCGACCGCGCTCTCGCGACCATCGCCGCCAACACCGCCGACCTGCTCACCGGCCCCGACGCCGAACGCCTCACCAGCTGCGGCTCTCCTCCCTGCAACCGCTACCTGCTGCGTCACGGCCGCCGCCACTGGTGCTCCACCAGATGCGGTGACCGCGCCCGCGCCGCCCGCGCCTACGCCCGCCGCACCCAGCCGAACCCCGGCTGACGCCGCCGGGGTGTCTCGCGAATTCGTGTGTCACAGGTTCCGGGTCCGCCTCCGTCGCGCTCTCCGTCTCGGTCCTGGTCATCGCGAACACGTTCTCCATCCTGTTCGCGCAACGACTGCGCGACTTCGCGCTGCTGCGCTGCGTCGGGGCGACCAGGCGGCAGGTGGTGCACTCGGTACGCCGGGAGGCGGCCGCCGTCGGGCTGCTCGCCTCGCTGGCCGGGACACTGGCCGGCCTCGCCTTGGGCTACGGGCTGATCGCCCTGATCAACAGCCTCGCGCCCACCGCCCCGATGGGCGCCGCCGCGCTGCCCCTCCCCGTCGACGCCTCCCTGGCCTCCGCCGGGGGAACGATCGCCGCCTACCTCCTCGACCGCGCACGGCACACCGCCGGTGTCGAACGGGCCATCCCCGTGGACGGCGTCCCGGCCCGGCTGGCCGGGCTCGACGGACCGATCCCGCTCGTCACCGCGCCGGACGCGGAGCGGGTGCCCCGCGACGGCGGGGCGTTCGCCCGGGTCGAGCTGGGGACGGGCGAGTGTGGTCGTCCCCGAGACGCTGGCCACGCTCACCGACGCCCCCGAACCGCGTGCCGTCCGGATCCGCGCCTCCGCCGGCGCCGACCCGCTCCGACTCGTCGGCGACCTGGACGAGCTGGCCGACCCGGCCGGGGCGCAGGTCGACAACGGGTTGCAGGCCCGGGAGACCGAGGAGCAGCAGCTGCGCATCCTCACCTGGTCGGTGCTCGGCCTGATCGGCGTCGCCGTCGTGATCGCCCTGATCGGGATCGCGAACACGCTGGGACTGTCCGTCCTCGAATGGGTCCGTGAGCACGCGATGTTGCGCGCACTCGGGCTCACCCGGCGGATGCCGGCGACCGAGGCGGCGCTGCTGTCGGTGGTGGCCACCCTGCTCGGCACCGTGATCGGCGTCGGGTTCGCCTGGGTCGCCCACGAGACGTTCGTGACGCGGGCCCTCGACGGCGCCACCATGCGGATCCCCTGGAGGTCGCTCGGCGTGGTCGTCCTGGTCGCCGTGCTGGCCGGGCTCGTGGCCGCCGTTCTCCCGGCACGGCGGGCCGCGCGGGTGACCCCGGCCGCGGGGCTGTCCCTCGACTGAGGGAGGGGTCCCGGTAGCAATGTAGAAGTTTCCACGAAGTAGCGCTTGACCTGAGAAAACGGGTGACTTGACCGACTGTGGCGGGCTGATGATCACTGCCACGACAGCTCCCTCTGTGTCAAGCCGCAGGCCGCAGGTGCTGCCGAGCCCATTCCTCGAAGCTGGTGAGCGCAAGGCCGAGGTCCCTGGCGTACTGCGGGCGGGCCGGCTGGCCGGCTATGTTCATCCACTCGTGTGAGGCGCCCATCGCCGGCATTCCGGCGGCGAGTGCCTGCTCCTCGGTCATGTCCGGCGCGGGCAGATGCGCGCCCAGCGCGCGGGAGAGAACCTCGGCGACCTCCGTCATCGACAGATAGTCACTCGCCAGCTCCAACTCGACCCCGTGGAACCGCTCCGGCTCGGCGATGGCTGCGGCGGCTGCCCTGCCGATGTCGTCCACCGCGGCGAGGGACAGCCGGGTGTCCGGCTTCACGACGCTCACCAGACCGCCTTCCACACCCCGCGGGAACAGGAAAGCCATGGACGGCAGGAAGTTCTCCATGAAGAAACCCGGCTTGAGGATCGTCCAGCGGGAGAAGCCAGCCGCACGAACCCGGTCCTGGATCGTGTTCTTGGCTCCCAGGCTGGCGTCCAAGGAGCCCCAGCGGCCTGCGATCCAGCCGGGAGCCTCGGTGTGCTGACCGGCGCCACTGGTGGACGTGTGTACGAACTGCGGCACTCCCGCAGCCTGCGCGCCCTCGATGAGGTTGACGGCCTGGGCCACCTCTCCGTCGAAATCGAAACCTTCGGCGGCCAGGGCGGGCATCTGAACTGAGAAGACGGCGCGGACGCCCGTGGCGGCCCGCACCACCGAATCGCGATCGTGGAGATCACCGGTGACCAGATCGGCGCCTAGCGCCTCGACGGCCTTGGCTCGCTCGGTGTCGGGGTGACGCACCAGAGCGCGTACGGGAACGCCTGCGGCGAGCAGGGCTCGGGCGGTGGCGCCGCCCTGCCTGCCGGTGGCGCCGGTGACCAGGACGGGTGCGGAATGTGCAGTCATTGTGCTCCCCAGGACTATAAACGGCGGGGGTCGCCGTTTTCTGTGCGTTAAGATATGGCGGGCCCCGCCGTTTAGCAACCTTGGAGATGACGCCCATGCCCGACCGCCAGCGCGCAGACGCCCGGCGCAACTATGCGCGCATCCTCGCCGTGGCCGAGGAGGAGGTCGCCGCGTACGGGGCAGGCGCCTCCCTGGAACAGATCGCGCGCATCGCGGGGGTCGGCTCGGCCACCGTGCGCCGCCACTTCCCAACCCGCCGGGCGCTGCTGGAGGCGGTCTCCCATCAACGCATCGAGGTCCTGGCCACCCGTGCCCGCGAGCTGACAGGCAAGGGCGACAGCCGTGACGCGCTCCTGCAATGGCTCAGTGACGTCGTCGCCTACTGCGTCGCGGCCCGAGGGCTGGCGGCGGCACTGGCCTACGACGGCGCCGAGACCGACCCCGTACACGAGAACACCTGCTCGGCGATGATGGCAGAGGCGGGGAACCCCCTGCTGCAGCGCGCCATGCAGGACGGGGCAGTGGCGGAAGGCGTCACCGTCGCCGACCTGATCGCGCTGATCGTCGGCGTCGTCCTGGCGACGGAGCACCACCCTGACCCGGCGGCCCGCGCGGACCGGCTGTTCCGGCTGGCCGTGGCGGGGCTGAGCCCGCGGGGCTGAGAAGCCTGCCCGAAAGCCCGTCCGGCCTCCGGGACTGGCGCAGGACTCGAATACGGCGGCCGCCATGTTCTGACGGCGGGTCGACACCGAAATCGCTGGTGACTCGTGGACGGAAGAGCCCGAAGACGTTCCCCCAGACGTGCGGATCTGCTTCACCACCGACTAATGGGACCTACCGGGTCGGCCTCGCTGGCAGACTCGGTGCCCGGTAGCCGCTGGTGAGTGAGCACTCTCGTCGACCGGACTTCGAGTCCTAGGGTCAGATCGTGCCCTCACCGGTGGTCAGGAGTCTTTGATCGCTGATGGGATGTCGTGCCCGCCGACCGTCTGGCGTGAGCACTGGTCCATTAGTCCGGCCGACCGGCTCCTGCGGGCTTCCGTGTCCTGTTGTCGATGGTGGAGGTCGTGGTGTTGTTCGTTGGAGATGACTGGGCCGAGGACCACCATGACGTCGAGGTCCAGGACGAGACCGGCAAGGTGCTGAAGCGGTTGCGGCTGCCCGAGGGCATGGCTGGGATCACCCGGTTCCACGACCTCGTCGGCCGGTTCGTCGCCGAGGACGCCGACCCGTCCCAGGTGCTGGTGTGTATCGAGGTCGACCGGGGCCCGTGGGTGCGAGCGCTGGTCGCAGCCGGATACCGGGTGTTCGGGGTCGATCCCAGGCAGGCTGCTCGGCATCGCGAGATCCTTGGCTCCTCGGGCGCCAAGAGCGACAAGGGTGACGCCCACGCGCTCGCGGACATGATCCGCACCCGACGGCATCAGCTACGCCAGGTGGCCGGGGACTCCGAGATCGCCGAGGCGGTCAAGGTCGTCACCCGTGCTCATCAGGCGCTGCTGTGGGAACGGACCCGCCACATGCTGCGCAGCCGTGGAGGATGCCCACCAAGCGGTTGGCGACCTGGCGCAGGGCGGCGTTGTGGCTGATCTCCCGGGCTTTGATCTGGTCGTAGTAGGCGCGGACGGCAGAGTCGTGCAAGAGGGCGCAGGACGCTTGGAGGTGGAGGGCGTCCACGAGCCGGTCGTTGTGGACGAACCGTGCCTGGACCACTCGTGTCTTGCCCGATTGCCGGGTGATGGGTGAGGTTCCGGCATAGTTCTTGCGTGCCTTGGCCGAGGCGTAGCGGTCCTTGGCATCTCCGAACTCGGCGAGCACCCGGGCGCCGAGAACGACGCCGATGCCGGGCCGGCTGAGGATGACCTCAGCGTCCGGGTGCCGGCCAAAATGGGCCTCGACCTGCCCTTCGAGGGTCTTGATCTCCTGGTTGAGGACAGCGATGATCGCGACCAGCGACGTCACGGTAGAGGCGTAGGCGGTCGTGACGAGCGGCGCCTGGCCCAGGTGCTCGCCGCGTAGGACGTCCTGGATCGCCTGTGCCTTGGCGGGGATGTCGCGGCGGCCCTTCAGCGTTCCCGAGATCTGACTGAGCGTCAGCTTCACCGCAGCCTCGGGGGAAGGGGCCTTGGCCAGCAGCTTCAAGACCGCATCCGAGGTGAGGCCGAGGGGCTTGTAGGCCTCCAGCGCGGCAGGGAAGTAATCCCGCAGCGCCACCCGCAGGCGCGGCGGTGAGGACTCCACCAACCGGCGCCATGAGGTGAGGATGACGGCCCTGCGTCTTCGCATCTTGCAGGCCTCGCTCGTCCACAAGTCGCACGTCTTGATGCTGCAAGACGTGCTCACCGAGCGGGAGCGAGCCACCCCGCTCACTCCCGGTCGACCGGCGCCCGCTCTTGCGGCCGTATGCCCGCCTCCATGGCGAGATCCGTCTCGACTTGAGCACGCGCTTGGGCCTGGGCAGTGTGGGCTCGCGCCCGTGGTGACGGGGGTCGGCGCGGGCATGCGTGCCGCCCCTGGGCAGCCTGCGGTGGACGGCGGCGCCAGGAACCTGCTGGGCCTTCAGGGGCGGAGGGGGGCGTGACCGGTGGCGCCGCGCAGGCGCCGCCCGCGCGGCCGGGGTTGATCCGGCGTCCGCGCCTGGTGGGACGGCTGCTGGCCGCGCGCGGGTCGCGGCTGGTGGTGATCGCGGCACCGGGCGGGTACGGCAAGTCGACGCTGCTGGCGCAGTGGCGGGCCGACGTGCGAGAGTGGCGGGCACTGGCCTGGCTGCCCGTCGGCAGGCAGGACAACGACCCGGTACGGCTGTGGATCGGGATCTTGCGGGCGATCGAACGGACCGGGGCCCGGGTGCGCGTGGACGACCTGGTGGCCATGCTGTCCGTGCAGAGCCCGGACATCGCCGGGGTGGTGCTGCCGATGTTGCTGCAGCGGCTGGGCCGGGCGGCGCGGCCGGTGGTGCTGATGCTGGACGACTTCCACCTGCTGACCGACGCCGCCGGGCTGGACCAGCTTCGCCTGCTGCTGACCGCGCTGGGGCCGGGACATCAGCTGGTGCTCAGCTCGCGGCACCGGCCGGCGCTGCCGCTGGCCCGGCTGCGCGCCGCCGGACAACTGCTCGAACTGGGCGCTGACGAGTTGCGCTTCTCGGCGGCGCAGGTGCGGGCCCTGCCGGACATCGAGGTAGCGGGCCTGGACGGCGGGCAGGTGCGCGATCTGGTGGCGCGGACCGAGGGCTGGCCGGCGGGAATCTACCTGGCCGCGCTGTCGCTGCGTGGCCGGGCCGATCCGGGAACGTTCCTGGCCTCCTTCACCGGCGGCCATCGGCACATCAGCGACTACCTGACCGAGGAGGTGCTGGCCGGTTGCACGCCGCACGAGTGCCGGTTCCTGTTGCGCACGTCGGTCCTGGAACGTTTCACCGCGCCGCTGGCCGCGCACCTGTGCGGCCTTCCTGCGGCCAGGGCCGAACGCGTCCTGGCCCACCTGGCCGCCACCAACATGTTCGTGATCCCGCTGGACGAGCAGCGGCAGTGGTATCGCTATCACCACCTGTTCGGCCAGTGCTTGCGCGCGATCCTCGGCCGAGCCCAGCCTGACCTGCCCGTACGACTGCATCGCCGGGCAGGTGTCTGGCTGCACGAGCACGGACACGTCGAGCAGGCCATCGGCCACGCCGTCACGGCCGGTGACAGCGGACGCGCGACCGCGCTGCTGGCCTCGTCCTGGCTCGGTTACGTCACCACCGGCCGCAGCGCGATCCTGCTCGCGCTGATCGAGGCCATCGGGGCAGAGGCGATCAGCCGGGATGCCGCGGCCTCGGTCAGTGCGGCATGGGCCAATGTGTTCACCGGCGACCTTCCCGGGGCGATCGACTGGCTGGACGCGGCCGAGAGCCTCGGTCACGACGGGCCGCTGCCGGATGGCACGGCTTCGCTGAAGTCCGCGGCCGCACTGCTACGCGGCATGTTCCTGATCGACGACCTGCCGCAGCGCCTGGTCGAATCCCGCATGGCGGCCGAATGGGAGTGCGACACCGCCTCGCCCTGGTATGTGATGGCCCGCTTCAGCCACGGCGCGAACCTGTACCTGACCGGGCGGCACCACGAGGCGGTCACGGTGCTGGAGCAGGCGGTGCGCAATCGGGCCACCACGTCGCTCTTCGAGATCAACGCGCTGGCGGCGCAGTCGCTGGCCTGCACGGCGCTCGACCGCCACGACCAGGCCGCCACCTTGGCCGCGACCAGCCGGGACCTGGTCCGCAAGCATCACCTGACCGGTTCGGCGCAGGCGAGCATAGCCTTCACCGCCCACGCCGCCGCCCTGACCCGCCACGGCCGCCTGGCCGAGGCGCGCCACGAGCTCGACCACGCCGCCGGTCTGCGCGCCCGCATGCCCGGCCTGTCGCGCTGGGCTGCCCTGACGAACGTGACCGTACTGGCGCACTGGTGCCTGGCCGCCGGCGACCATGACGCCGCCCGCGCGGCCTGCGACCAGGCCGACGACCTGCTGTCCGGCCTCGCCGACGGCGGCTACCTGGCCCAGCAGGTCCACGACCTCCGCCAGACCCTCCAAAACGCGATCCCCGGCAGTGCACAGGCGAGCACCGCCGCGGTGGCGCGGCCACAGGCATTGACGAGACAGGAACGGGTGGTGCTCGCCCTGTTGCAGAGCCCGCTGAGCGTTCCCGAGATCGCCGCCCGCCTGCACCTGTCGGCGAACACCGTCAGGTCGCACGTGCGTGCCGTCTACCACAAGCTCGCCGTCTCCTCCCGTCAGGCCGCCGTGGAACAGGCTCGCCACCACGGGCTGGTACCGGCCCCCGATGACCCGTGAACCGCTCCGCCGACAGGACCGCGCCGAGACGGGCTGCAAGGCCCACCGGAGGAACGGCCGGCGGCGGCGTCCCGAACGCTTCTCGGTGGCGGCGCCGTTGCGCCCCTGCTGTCCTGGCGTGAACGATGCCAGTAGCCGCCTGCCGAGGTGGATCGAGGAGCGGAGCCACTTCGCGGCGGCCGCGCCGATGTCGTACTCGGCGATCACGCTGGTGCCGTCCCAGATGTGACACACGGCGGCCCCGGCCTGGTGGTCGTGGATCTCGAGGCGCTGGCGGCACGCGCCGTACACGTATAGCAGGCCGTCACGTCAGGCGACGGCGGTCCCCTCAAGCTCGACCATCAGGGTCGGGATCGCCAGGCGGGTCACCCCGAGCATCGTGGTGGCCGGCGCCACCTGGGCCCCGCCCAGCCGCGCGGCCAGCACGCCGTAGTGCTGGAAGAGCAGATCCACGTCGGTGGTGTAGACGTTGAGCCGGACGAGGTCCGCCAGGGACATGCCGGCCTCGCCGAGAACGGCTTCAAGGTTGTCGAGGCTCAGTGCCAGCTGCGCCGCCATGTCACCGTCATGCAGGGGCTTGCCGTCATCGCCCGTCGCGGTCTGCCCGGAGCAGTACAGGGTCCGGGTGTGCCCGGTGACGAGCTCTCCCTGGTTGAACCCCATCTCCACCGACCACGACACCGGGTTGATCGCCGTTCGTTCCATTGCCACATCAGCTCCATTCGATGTCACGATTTCTGACGTCATGGTGATCAGCCTCCCAACGAATCACGACATCCTGTGTCGTGTATTTCGGTAGAGTTTTCGAATGCGTGCCGATCGGCTGGTCTCGCTGGTGTTGCTGCTGCGGCAGCACGGCCGTCTGTCCGCGGCCACGCTCTCCCGCGAGCTGGAGGTGTCCACCCGCACCGTGCTGCGCGACATCGAGGCGCTGTCGGCGGCGGGCGTCCCGGTCTACGCCGAGCGCGGCCGGCACGGCGGCTTCGCGTTGTTGCCCGGCTTCCGGACCGAGCTCACCGGGCTGAACCCCGACGAGGCCCTCGCCCTGCTGGTGGCCGGATCGCGGCGCGGCGCGCAGGCGTTCGGCCTCGGCTCGGCGCTCGCGTCGGCGATGCTCAAGGTGGTCGACGCGCTGCCCGAGAGCTACCGGGACACCGCGGCCGGCGCGGCCGAGCGGCTGCTCATCGATCCGGAGACCGACCTGCTGTCACGCCGCCTGTCCGCCGAGGAGGTGCCCGACGCCATCGCGGCCGAGGTCCTGCGCGCGGTGTTCGCCGGACGCCGGCTGCGGATCCACTACGCGGCCGCCGACCAGGCCCCGGAGTGGCGCACGGTCGACCCGATCGGCCTGGTCACCATCCGCGACCGGGGCTACCTGCTGGCCACGAGGTCCGGCGCAGACCGCACCTACCGCCTGTCGCGGATCGCGGCCGCCGAGGAGCTGCCCGAACCCGCGCAGCGGCCGGACCGGGTCGACCTGGACCGGGCCTGGCAGGACCGCAGCACCCGGTTCCGCACCGGCGGCGACCAGGTCGCCGTGCTGGTACGGATGAACCCGGCGCGGCGGGAGGAACTGCTGGGCACCGCGCTGGCCGTCCTCGCCGAGGAGACCGACGCGGACGGCCGGCTGCGGCTGGAGGTGACCTTCCAGGACCGAAGACACGCCGTCTGGGCGCTGTGGCAGCTCGGCATGGACGCCGAGGCCCTGGCCCCGCAGTGGTTGCGCACCTCCCTGCGCGACCGCGCCGCCGCGCTCGCCGCCCGCTACGAACCGGGGTCTGAGGAACATTGGAACCGGATCGTGCGCTAAGCGTTCGTCCTGGTGAGCATCGGTTTGACCGTCCATGATCGCTACCGGAAGCCTTCGAGGGTCTTGTCGTAGACCTACGGGAGGTTCACGGTGCCAGTCGTGAAGGCTGACACGGCAGGGTCACGCTCAGGCACCAGCCGCCGTCGCCATGTGGGCCCGCTGACAGCGTCCCCCCGAGGGCGTCGGCCCGCTCGCGCATGCCCATCAGACCGTGTCCGGAGGAGGGCAGCGATTGCCGTTCGGCCGGGGGCCGCTCGTTGATGATCTCCACGGCCATGCTGCCGTCCCGCATGCGCAAGGTGACGTCGACCTTGGTGCCCGGACCGGCATGCTTGAGCACGTTGGTAAGCCCCTCCTGCACGATGCGGGCGGCCGAGGCCCGGACGACCAGCGGCGCGTCGTCGGTCGCCGGATCGACGTCGAGCTCCACCGTCAGACCGGCCTGAGATATGCGCTCGGCCGAGTCACGGATCACGTCTCCCGGGTCGGCGAGCAGGTCGGGCCCTTCCTCAGCGTCCCGCAGCACTGCGAGCAGAGCGCGCAGGTCCTCCAGGACCTGATGGCCGGTGTCGCGGATGTCGCTCAAGGCTTGCGCGGCCGGCCCGTCAGAGACCGCGAATCGGGCCGCTCCGGCCCGTAGGACGATGGCACCGACGTGGTGGGCAACGACGTCGTGCACCTCGCGCGCAAGGTGCTCCCGCATGGCCAGCTCGTCGGCCCGCAGCTGTGTCAGGACGAGCCTTTCGTACTGCTGGACCCGAAGCCTCTCCGACGCCGCCGCGACCTGCCGGGCGTGCAGATAGCGGCCGATGGACACAGGAGTGATCGTCACGATCAGCAGGACGAGTGCCCTGAGTGGGATGTCCTTAGGCGCGCCGCTGACGGCGATGGACAATCCCAGCCCGTAGGCGACCAGGTAGATCAGCGCCGTCCATGCCCACGAGATGACTCGCATGGAGAAGACCGCCACGCTGATGAACACCAGGACCAGGACCGCGCTGGCCGCCCCGGCCAGGTACTGGCCGGCGGCCAGCAGCGCCAGGCACTCGACGGCGAAGACCAGCGCGGGCAGCCTGCGCGCCATCCCGAGCGCTGACCCGGCCACGATGACGAGCAAGCCATTCAGCCAAAGGGGCTGCGCACTGGTGTGCCAGCTCGTCCAGCTTCCCAGCACGGCCAGCGCCATGCCGCCACCGGCAAGCAACACGTCCGGCGTGGCATCCGGCTCAGGCAGGCGCCCCGCCGGCCCGCGCAAGTAAGCGCCGACTAGCGCGGGCAACAGGCTGACCACCACTGACAACAGCCAGCGTCGTGGGGTGAGCGCCATGCCGGGATCGGCCAGGTTGAGTGCGGTGGCGACGGTCCCACACAGGATCGCCACGGGTACCAGCCGGCGGCGGGAGCGATGGCCGACCAGCGCTATCGACACGCACAGCAGGATCTGGGCGGTGTTGGAGGTGAACGCGCCGATGTGGTCGGTGTAGACGAGGAGGGCGGCAAGGTAGCACGCGACGCTGAACGGGAAGCGCCGGACTGCCGCCATCGGGGCACCGACCAGCACAGAGAAGATCATGACCAGCCAAAGTGGAGCTGCAGGACCGGCGGTCTTACCCGACAGGAGCAGGTCCAGCCCGATCCCGCAGGCACCCAGCGCAAGGTTGATCCATAACCCTTTCCACCGCATGCCAAGACCGTACCGGGGAACGAGCTGAGGGATCTTCACGACCTGGAGCGATCTCGCTGCAATCAAAATCCTTCTCAGCGCCAACGACTGTCCGCCGGTTCCTCACCCCCGGAGTTCCTGCGCGGACGCTTCACCGTCATCGGCACACGCGACGTGGAACGGCCGTCCATCGCCGCCGCCCTCAACGACGAACCCGCCGTGGCGCTCGCTGAACTCCCGACGCCCCGCTTTGCGCAGCACCGTCCGGATGACCTCAGCATCCCGGTCCCGCGCCGTCCACAACGGGCGACCGCCCGCGCCGTACCCGAACTCCGGCTTGTCGTCGCTCATGGTCAACACCGTAAGCGAATCGAGACCTTGGCCATAGGGGTCCGTATGAATCCAGGTCAGAGGATACTTCGTTGGAAATTTCTTCATTGCTACCGGGACCCCGAAAGGGCTTGCTGCGGAACCGCACAACGATGACCTGCACGGACATGGCTTAGCGCACGATCCGGTTCCGATGTTCCTCAGACCCCGAACCCCCGTCCTGAGAACCGGCCGCCGTCACCCGGCCAGGGCCGCGCGGAGGAACTCGAAGATCTCCGTCCGGGCGTCTCCGGCCCGCGGTTCGATCCCCGGCAGGGTGAGGAACGCGTGCCGCGCCCCCGGGTACTCGGTGACCTGCACGGACGCGCCCGCCGACCACAGCCGCTCGGCGTAGCGGCGGCCGTGGTCGGCGACCGCGTCCTGGGTCGGCACCACGAGCAGCGCGGGGGCGAGCCCGCTCAGGTCCTCCGCGTACAACGGCGAGAACGCGCGGGCGTCGGTTCCCGGCGGGACGGCGAGCCGCCGCAGGAACCGCAGCAGCGGCAGGGCGCGGCTCGGGCTGTAGGCGTACTCGGCCACGGACGGGTGGTCGCACATCGTCTCGGTAACCTCGACCACGGGGTTGACCAGCACCTGCGCCTTAAGCCGCAGCCCGGCCTCCCGGGCCCGCAGGGCCGTCAGAGCGCTGATCAGGGCGCCGAAGCTCTCACCGAAGACGGCCGTGCGCGCCGGATCGACGCCCCACTGCTCGGCGTGCTCGATTACGTGCCGGAGTACGTCCCAGCCGTCGTCGGCGGCGTTCGCGATCGGGCTGTCCGGGGCGACGAGGCGGTGCTCGACCGAGACGACGACCGCGGGCAGCCGGGCGGCGAGGTGGCTGTTGGTCCAGTCGCACTGCGCGGCCGTGCCCACGAATCCGCCTCCGTGCACGTGGATCACGAGCGGCAGGGCGGCGGCCTCGCCGTCGTCGTGCGACACCGGCCGGTACACCCGGACCGGCAGGTCGCGGCCCGGCAGCGCGAGGTGCTGCCACTCGATCGCGGCCCCGGGGTCGGGCTCCCCGAGGATCGCCCGCGCCGCGCCGGACGCCCGCCAGCGATTCTCCTCGGTGCGGTAGGTGATCAGCTCTTCGGTCGTCAGCGCCGGGAAGTCCGGCTCCGGCGGCCGTCGCACAGTGGTGGTCTCGCTCATGTCCCCGTCTCTCCTTCTCCGAGCCGGTCTCTCGCCGCTGGGCTCCCATTATGCACGCACTGCGTGCAACAGCAAGTGCACAGGCTGGTGCTAGTCTGGACGCGGACGAGAGGGGCACGATGACAGGCCGAAGGCGTTGGACGACGGACGAGATCCTGGGCACGGCGGCGGAACTGCTGCGTACGAGCGATGCCGAGTCGTTCAGCGTGCGCAAGCTCGCCGCGGCGCTCGGCACCGACTCCTCCAGCCTCTACCGGCACTTCCGCAACAAGACCGAGCTGCTGCGCGCGGTCGCCGACCGCACCCTCGAAGCCGCGATGGACGGTTACCGCCCCCCGGACGGCTGGAAAGAGCGCCTCACCGCCACGGCGCTGCGCTTGCGGGAGGCGTTCGGGCAGCACCCCCAGGTCGCCGCGATCTGGGGGCGCTACGGGTCCGGCGGCCCCGGTTCCCGGCTGGTCATGGAGGAGGTGCTACAGGCCCTGCGGGCCTCGGGCCTGCCCGATGAGGAGATCCCGGCCCGCTACCACCGGGTCGTGATCCTCGTCACCGCGCTGATCGCCTCCGAGGCCGGCGTCGGCGCCCTCCTTCCCGAGGAGTACGAACAGGGCATGGAGCAGTTCCGGGTCGCGGTCCTCGGCGCCGACCCCGACCGCTTCCCGGCGCTGTCCCACTTCGCCCGCGAGATCCGTCCCCTCGGGGTCGACCGTCGCGCCGCGTTCGACGAGATCATCGCCGCCCACCTCGCCCAGATCGAGATCGCGATTCCCTGACGCGCCCTCGCGGGCTCGTGAGGCCGCACGGTCGAACGGCCCCCAGCCGCGCTGAGGGCCGTTCGCCGCGTTCCGGGAGCGGGGGATCAGATGCCGAACGCCGTCGCGTAGCGGATGACGCCGTTCGGGACCGGCCGTTCAGGGGCGAGGGCGAGCGCCATCATGTACTTGTCCTCGACGTCGAAGGACGGGCGGATGCCGTACCCGGAGGCCCGGGTGAAGCCGAAGCGCGGGTAGTACTCGGCGTGGCCGAGCACGACCACCAGGTTCTCGCCCTGCTCGCGGGCCGCGTGCAGGGCGGCGCGGATGGCCGCGGAACCGGCGCCCCGCCGCTGGTGCTCGGGCTTGACGGCGCACGGGCCCAGGGCGAGGGCGGGTGTGCCGCCGACCGTGCAGCGGGTGAGCAGCGCGTATCCGGCGAGCTCGCCGCCGGGGGACTCGGCCAGCCAGGACAGGCCGGGCAGCCACGCCTCCGGGTCGGCCCGCAGCGCCTCGACGAGGTCGGCCTCGTACGGGGTGGGGAAGGCGGCGAGATTGACGTCGCGGATGGCGGCGACGTCGCCGGAGCTCTCGGAACGGGTGGTCCAGGAAAAGGTCATGGTCGGGATCGTCTCCTCGTCCTTCTGCGGATGCGGGACATGGCCGAAGTGCTGGTGAAGGGTGAATCGTCGCGGAGCCTCGGAACCCGAAGGTGGCGCGCGGGTGAGACGCGGAATCACCCCGCCCGGCGAGCCGGATGGCTCAAGGCCGGGGGAGGAAGTGGGTCAGACCGAGGCCCGGGACGTGAGGTCGGCGCGGGCGCTGCCCATGGCAGCGGTCTTCACCGCGGTCATCGAACCTCACCTCCCTTCCAGCACTGATCCGACACCGGACGAACGGCAGCCTAGCACCCCGCCCGGAGGAGGACCCGCCCCGCGCGGTCGAGGACGCGCGGGGTGGTGCTGGCTGTAGTGCGGAGACACCCACGCGTGGGATCGATCGTGTGCCGGTCACGCCGACATGCTGAAGGACATCGCAACCACGTCATCAAGGGAGTTTCCGGATGTCTCAGCATCCTGCCGTCACCTTCCGCAGCGCCGCGGTGGTGCTGGCCCTCGCGCTGGGGGCCGCGACCCCGGCCGCCGCCGACGCCGCTCCGCGCAGCCGTCCGGGCGACGCCGTACGGTCGGCGTTGGACGAGCTGGCCGGCGGCGGCGAGTTCGCGGGCGCGCTGGCCGCGGTGAGAGAACCCGGCGGACGCGGCCGGGACTACACCGCCGGGGTCGGCGACCTGGCCACCCGGGCGAAGGTCCCGGTCAACGGCCAGGTACGCATCGCCAGCACCACCAAGACCTTCACCGCCGCGGTCGTCCTGCAATTGGCCGGCGAGGGCAAGGTCGAGCTGGACGCGCCGGTCGAGAGGTACCTGCCGCGGCTGGTACGCGGCAACGGGCACGACGGCCGCCTGATCACGGTCCGGCAGCTGCTCCAGCACACCTCGGGCCTGCCGGACCACAGCAAGGCCATCCCGGGGACGTTCTTCGACAACCGGCACCGCTACTTCGAGCCGAGGGAACTGGTCGACCTGGCGCTGACGCAGCAGCCGCTGTTCCCGCCCGGCAAGGGCTGGAGCTACAGCAACACCGGGTACGTCCTGCTCGGCCTGCTGGTGCAGAAGGTCACGGGCCGGCCGATCGGCGCGGAGATCACCGACCGGATCATCACGCCGCTGGGGCTCGGCGACACCTACTGGCCCAACCCCGGCGAGCAGCGGATCCGGGGCGCCCACCCCAGTGCCTACAAGTCCAGGACCGGTGAGCCGGGCGGCGAGCCGGTGGACGTGTCGGAGATGGACCCGTCGCGGGGATGGGCGGCCGGGCAGCTGGTCAGCACGCCGCGGGACGTCAACCGGTTCCTGGGCGCGCTGCTCGGCGGCCGGCTCCTCAAGCCGGCCATGCTGGAGCAGATGAAGCGGACCGTCCCGGTGCCCGGGGCCCCGCGCGGGTGGGGGTACGGGCTCGGCCTGACGAAGATCTCGCTGAGCTGCGGCGGCCTCGCCTGGGGGCACAGCGGTGACGTCGGCGGATACTCGACCCGCGGCGGCGTCACCGAGGGCGGCCGCTCGGCCACCGTCACCGCGACCGAGAAGTCGCTCACGGCGGAGGGCGACAAGCGGCTCGACCGCTTCCTCGACACCGCCCTCTGCGCCGGGCAACGGCCGGCCGCGGGTCAGGCCCTGAGGTAGGCGAGCACGGCCAGCACCCTGCGGTGGCCGCTGTCGGAGGGCTGCAGGCCGAGCTTGGCGAAGATGTTCCTGATGTGCTTGTTGACCGCGCCCTCGCTGATCACCAGCCGGACGCCGATGTCGGTGTTGGACAATCCCTCGGCCATGAGCGCGAGCACCTCCCGCTCCCGGGCGGTCAACGCGTGGAGCGGGTCACCGGCCCGGCGGCGCACCAGGAGCTGGGCGATCACCTCCGGGTCGATCGCGGTCCCGCCGTCCGCCACCCGGTGCAACGCGTCCAGGAAGGACTGCACCTTGCCGACGCGCTCCTTCAACAGGTAGCCGACGCCCACGCCGCCCTCGCTGAGCAGGGCGGACGCGTAGGTGTCCTCCACGTAGGAGGACAGCACCAGGACGGGCAACCCGGGCCGCGTCCGCCTGGCCTCGATCGCCGCGCGCAGGCCCTCGTCGCGGAAGTCCGGCGGCAGCCGTACGTCCACGACGAGCGCGTCGGGCGTCTCGGCCGAGACGGCGGCGAGCAGGTCGGCGGCGTTGTCGACGGCGTCGAGCACCTCGATGCCCTCGGCGGCCAGCAGCAGCGCCAGCCCCTCGCGCAGCAGCGCGTCGTCCTCGGCGATCACAACCCGCATGGCAACTCCACTGTCAACACGGTCGGCCCGCCGGGCGGGCTGGTCAGGGTGCTCCGGCCGCCGAAGGCGGCGGCCCGGTGGTCGATTCCGGTCAGGCCGCTTCCGGCGCCGCTCCTGGCGCCGCCCACGCCGTCGTCCTCGATCTCGACGATCAGCAGGCCGCCGTCCAGGTGCACGCGTAGCGCCGCCTTGCCGGCACGGCTGTGCCTGGCGACGTTGGTGAGCGCTTCGGCGGCGGTGAAGTACGCGGCCGCCTCGACGGCCGCCGGCAGGCGGGGGAAGCCGGCGACCTCGACGACGCAGGGGACCGGGCTGCGCGCGGCCAGCGCGGCGAGCGCGCCGTCGAGCCCGTGCTCGGTGAGGACGGGCGGGTGGATGGCCCGGATGGCGTCACGCAGGTTGACCAGCGCGTCGGAGGCCGCGTCCTGGGCCCGTACGGCCAGCTGCCGGGTGCTCTCGGGGGCGGCGCCCAGGGCACGTTCGAGCATGCCGAGGTGCATGACGACGGCGACCAGGCGGTTCTGCGTGCCGTCGTGGAGGGTGCGCTCGATGCGCCTGAGCTCCTGCGCGTGGGCTTCGAGCGCCGAGGCCCTGGCCGCGGTCAGCATCGCCACCTGCTGCGCCAGCCGTACCCGGCCGACGGGTTCGAGCAGGCGTCGGCTGAGTCGTTCGGACAGGACGGCGGCGTTCGGCAGGACCAGGCGGGCCACGCCCACGTACGCCGCGGCGACGAACGGGCCCGTCAGGGCCGTCGGCCAGGAGTCGACGGCGTAGCCGAGCACCGACGGCGGGCTGCCCGGCGGGAGCCACCACCACAGCGGCAGGGTGGCCGCGTTGAGCGCCGCCAGCGGCAGGCCCAGCGCCAGGAAGCCGAGCACGCTGCCGGTGAGACCGTGCGCGAGAAGCCAGAGCACCTCCCGCGGCGTGGCGGGGTCGCCCACGGCCGCGCGCACGCGCACCGGTAGCGTCCCCTCAAGCGGCAGGTACGGCGGAACCCGGATTCCCAGACGGCGGCGCTGCCACCCGGCCAGCCGCCTGACCAGCCGCGTCACCGGCGGGATCAGGGGCAGGCCGACCCCGGCCAGGCTCAGCAGCGCGACGCAGCCGACCAGCCAGAACAGCGGCAGCGCGAGCAGCGCGGCGCCCGCCCCGGACATCAGGAAGAGCGCCGCGTCCCGCGTGGCCGTCAGGACCTTCATGGCCGACATTCTGCCTGGTGGTGCCCGCAGCGCCGCCCGTCGCCCGGCCCGGCCGTACGAGCAGCCGGTGGCCGATCAGCACCTCCCACACGGAGAACGGCGTGCCGACCGCGGCCGCGCCCTGGTCAGAGGCGGGGGAGGCGTAGGCCGGCTGTCAGGACGGCGAACTCGCTGATGCGGAGAAGGCGGGCGATCAACACGTAAAGGCCGGCGCCGACGACGGTCGTGGCGGACACGACGGCGAGCGGACCGCCGAGCCCCGCCCCCACGGCCAGCCCGAGACCGGCGGCGACCACCGCGGCCACCGACATGCGCCCGTACGAGCTGAGCAGCCGGTGGCCGTCGATGCGGCCGATCCGGCGCCGCAACAGCTGGGCGACGATCACGAACCCCAAGGCGTAGGCGACGGCCGTGCAGCCGGCGAGGGCGACGACCATGTCCGTGCCCGGGAAGAGGCGCGCGGCGACCAGGCTCGTGACGAGCAGGGCGGCGGAGACGGCCACGCTGACCAGTGCGGGCGTGCGCGTGTCACCGAGGGCGTAGTAGACGCGGAGCAGGATCTGGTAGCCCGCGAACGGAACCAGCGCCGGCCCGTACGCGGCCAGCACGACACCGGTGAGATGAGCGGCGCGGGGAGAGGCGTTCCCGTGCGCGAACAGCAGCATGGCCAGCTGCGGCCCCAGCGCCACGAGCGCGGCGGCCACGGGAACCAGGATCACGCCGGTCACCCGCAGGCTGTGCGACAGGTCGGCGGTGATCTGGGCCAGGTTCCGTTCGCCGGCCGCCCGGCTCATGCGGGGCAGCAGGCCGGTGATCACGGTCACCGCGATGACCGCGTACGGCAGCTGGAACAAGGTGTACGCGTTGGAGAAGACACCCACCGCCCCCGGCCCGGCCTGCGACGCCAGCCGGTTGACGACGATCAGCGCGATCTGCGCCGCGGTCACCGACGCGAGCGTCCAGCCGGCCATCGCCAGGATCCTGCGTACCGCGATGCCCCGCGGGTCGGCGCGCAGCCGTAGCGGGAGGCCCGCCCGGCGGGTGACGACCGCCAGGACGATCATCTGGGCGACGACCCCGGCGCTGGTGCCGATCGACAGCAGCAACATCTGCCCCTGGGGCAGCCTCTCCAGGTGGCCGGTTCCGCCGGCCAGCAGGAACGTCCCGGCGGTGGCGATGACCACCACGTTGTTGGCCACCGGGGCCCACATGGGGGTGGCGAACCGGCCTCGGACGTTCAGGATCGCGGTGAGTGTCGCGCCGAGGCCGTAGAAGAGTATCTGGGGCAGGAAGATCCGGGCGAAGTCGACGGCCAGCTCCCGCTGGGCGGAGCTGAACCCGGGGACGGTCAGGTCGACGATGAGCGGGGCCGCGCAGATCGTCACGACGACGACCGCCGACAGTCCGTAGAACACCAGGGACAGCAGCCGCTGGGTGAACAGGTCCGCGTCGACGTCGTCGTCGGCCGTCACCCGGACCAGCAGCGGGACCAGCACGCTCGCGGCCGCTCCGCCCATCACCAGCTCGTAGATGCTGTTGGGCAGGACGTTGGCGGCGGTGTAGGCGTCGAGCAGCCGCGTGCCCAGCCCGAGTGCGGCGACCAGCGCCAGCGTCCGGAGGAAGCCGGTGATCCTCGACACGAGGGTGGCGACCACCATCGTCCGGCCGGTCCGGGCGAAACTCGGCTGATCCATCATGAATCCTGCCTCTCCTCGCGGCGATCAACGCATTATGCCCGCCAGGAGGCCGGGATGCGGCGGGCGGTCACGCCAGGCTGTTCACCGCCGCCACCACGGCCGCGCCCCCGTCCTCCGCCCTGATGCGTTCCGACAGCTCCGCGGCCCGCCGCGCGTACGAGGGCTCGCTCACGGCCGCGCGCAGGGCGGCCGCGAGCCGTTCCGGGGACAGGCGGCGGAAGGGGACGGCGGCCGGGCCGACCCCGAGCGCGGCCAGCCGGGACGCCCACAACGGCTGGTCGGCCAGGGCGGGCAGGCCGACGGCGGGCACGCCCGCCCGCAGCCCGGCCCCCGTGGTCCCGCTGCCGCAGTGGTGGGCGACGGCGGCCATGCGCGGGAACAGCCACTCGTGCGGCACGTCCGCGACGCCCAGCACGTCGTCGTTCAGCGTTCCGGGCACGCCCGTCTGGAGCACGCCGCGCAGGCCGGCCAGCCGCAGGGCGTGAAGGGCCAGGTCGGTGTAGTGGTCGGCGCGCGGGCCCGCCTGGCTGCCGAAGCCCACGAACACCGGGGGCGGGGGGCCGGAGTCGAGGAAGTCGCGCAGGCGCGGGTCGGGCCGCCAGCCGGCCGGACGTACCGGCCACCAGTAGCCCGTCACCTCCAGCCCCGCCCGCCAGTCGGCCGGTCGGGGCAGCACCGACGGGCTGAACCCGTGCAGGACCGGCCAGCACGCGGCCTCCCGCCGCCGGTACGCCTCCCGCGAGCCGATCGGCGGCAGCCCGAGCGCGGCCCGTAACTCCTTGGCCGACCCGGCGTGCGCGGGCGAGGGCAGTGCGAACGCCAGGCGGGCCGCCGTCCGGTTGCCCCATCGGCCGAGCGAGCGGCGCACGACGCTCATGACCGGCGGGAAGTCCCCCGTGGGCTCCACCGGCTGCAGGTGCACGCCCATGCTCGGCACGCCCATCGCCTCGGCCACGTGGTACCCGGCCGAGGCGGCCACGTTGAGCAGCAGGACGTCGGTCCCCGCCGCGGCGGCCCGGACGATGCCGCCGGAGACCTGCCTGCCGTACTCGGCGAACAGGGCGAGCTTGGCGGCCGGGGAGACCCGCGCGCCGCCCTTGCCCACGGGCAGCAGGGGGAACAGGTCGCCCGGGATGTCCCGATGCTCCAGACCCGCGGTGGTCACCAGGTCGGCGTACGGCTGGTGGCAGGCGACGGCCACCTCGTGCCCGGCCTCCCGCAGCCGTACGCCCAGCCCTGTGTACGGGGCCACGTCCCCCCGCGTGCCCACCCCGACGATCAGTACGCGCACGACGTCCACCTCGCCCTCGTTTATCATGCACTCGCATGGTAAAAGGCGGGCGTTCGTTTCGCAATGCGACCGCATGACAAAAACTGGGAACCGATGCCGAAGATCGTCGACCACGAGACGCGCCGGCGGCACATCGCCGACGCCGTGCACCGCGTCATCGATGCCAAGGGCATGGACAGCGTCAGCCTGCGCGAGGTCGCGGCCGAGGCGGGCATGTCCATGGGCGCGGTGCAGCACTACTTCGCCAGCAAGGACGAGATGCTCACGCTCGCCCTGCAGCACCTCAACACCCGGATCAGCCTCCGGGTCGCCGCCGCCGCGCACGACGGCACCCCCCTCGGCCTCCTGCGCGTGGCGCTCCTGGAACTCCTGCCGCTGGGCGAGGAGCGCCGGTTCGAGGCGCGCGTCGGGCTGGCCTTCCTCGCGCGTTCGGTGGTGGCCGAGCCGCTGGCGGCGCTGCTGCGCGCGGGCCTGCCGATCGTCCTCGACTTCTACGCCGGTCAGCTCAGGGCGGCCCAGGCGGCCGGTCAGGTGGCCGCCGACGTCGACGCCGTCAAGGAGGCGGCCATGTTGTTCGCCTTCGCCCAGGGCCTGGTGAACCCGATCGTCATCGGCCACTACACCGCCGAGGACGCCGCGGCGCTCGTCGAACACCAGCTCGGACGGCTGTTCGGACGGCCTCAGGCGCCCTCAGGTGGAGCCTGAGCAGGCGTTCCGGTCGGCGGGGCGGCCGTCCAGCGCGGCGCGGAGGGCGGCGGCGAAGGCCGGGTAGTCGATCGGCGGTGAGTCGGGGCCCTTCAGCACCGCCTGGCGGACGCAGCTCCGGAACACCTCGCTGAACGCCGGATAGTACGGGGAGGCGGGCCGGGTGACGGTGTCCTGGAGACCGGCGTGGACGGCCCCGGCCAGCGCGCTGAGCTCCCGGGGGCCGACGGTGTCGCCGGGCGGGTCCGTGGTCGTCTTCCGGCAGGCCGTCGGCCGGTCGCGGAACTCGGCGTACACGGCCTCGATCACCGGAGGGTAGCCGCCGCAGGCGAACAGCCTGCTCTGGCGCTTCCGCCCGGTCAGGAACCGGATGAGCTCCATGGCCTCCTTCGCGTGCGGGGAGTCCCTGGCGATGGCCAGGTTGAAACCGCCCAGGGTGCCGTGGGTGGGAAACTTGCCGACCTTGAAGCGCAGGGTTCCGGAGGCGGGGCGCAGGGCCGGGTCGGCGGCCAGCTCGTGGAAGGAGAACGCCCAGTCGCGCAGGTAGCCGACGTCCGGCCGGCGGAACTCGCGCATGCTCGTACGCTCCTGCAGACTCGCGTACCGCGGCCGGTCCTCCAGGACGGCGCGGGTCATCGTGCTCCACCGTGCCAGCGCCGACCGCGCCTTGTCCGCGTTGCCCGGCTCGTCCAGCACCACGCGGTCGTCCCGCATGATCTCGCCGCCGCCGGAGAGCATCGCCTCCAGCAGGTTGACCGTGCCGCCCTCGTAGTCGTCGAGCTGGGCGGCGTAGCGGTGCCGGGAGGCCAGGTCCAGGAACTCGTCCAGGGTGCGGGGGTAGGGCAGGCCCGACTTGTAGTACAGCAGCGGGACGTTGGTGCCGAAGGGGACGGCGTACTGCGTGCCGTCCACCTCGCCGGTGCGCAGGGCCTGCGGCACGAAGGCCGCGCGTTCCTGCGGGGTCAGCGGGGTCTCCCGCAGGAAGCCGTTGCGGGCGAACTCCGGCACCCAGGCCACGTCCATGACCAGGACGTCGTACGCGCATCGCCCCGCCTGGGCCGCGGTGACCATCTCCTTGCGTTCGTCGTCGGTGGTCTCGCCCATCTCCACCAGCGTCACGCGGGGCTGGTGGTGGGCGTTCCACTCGTCGAACAGCTCGCGCCGGTAGGTGCTGGCACTGATGTCGTCACCCGCCGCCACCCGCAGCCCTTCCTGGAGATGGGACGGGCACACGCGGTCCGACCGGGCGGTGCGGTCGGCGACCAGCAGGTACGCCAGCAGGCACACCGTCACCACGAACGCGACGCCCGCCGCCACCCGTTCGGCGACCGGCCGGCCGGACATCAGGGCCGCCCCCTGATCGCCGAGATCAGGTTGCGCAAGGCGTCCTCCAGGTTGTTGTGGGCCACGGCGGTGCAGGTCACCCCGCCGGCCGGGACGGGCCCCGGTCCGAGTCCGGGCGGGCAGGCGGCGTCGCCGACCACCAGGACGTGCACGTCCAGGACGGTGGCCGCGTCGCGCGCCGCCCGTTCGAGGGCCTGCGCCACCTTGTCGTCGTCCTTCTCGTCGGACCTGAAGGGACCGCCGTCGGTGATCACGACGACCGGCCTGCCGGGCGGGTCCAGTTCGTGGCCCAGGTCCCTCAACGCCTGCGAGATCGGCGCGTCCCTGGCGCCGCGCGGCGCCTCGGCGAGCCGCGACTGCAGGCGCTCCCAGTCCTGCCGGTGGTAGACCTCGGGGTCGAACCTGACCACCCGCCCGCCCTGCTCTGGCCGGTGGAACAGGCTCACGGACAGCCGGTCGTCGTTGCCCAGCGAGCCGCGTACGGCCGAGAGCGCGTCCCGGACCCTGGCCAGCAGGGAGGAGGGCGACTCCGCCATCGAGCCCGACCCGTCCAGCGCCACCTGGACGCTCACCGACGGCAGCTTGGCGGCGATCCGCTCGCGGACCATGCCCAGGTCGTCCTGGGTCGCCTTGCCTGCCGGGTCGGGGCGGGTGTCGAGCGGGCGCGTCCGGGACAGCCAGGCGGCCAGGTCGCGCACGGCTTCCATGCGCGCGGGCGCGTCCCCGGGCCAGCTCACCCCGTGGACGGGATGCGTGATCAGCGTGCCGGCCTCGGGTTTCACGTCCATGAGGGCGTCGCCGCCGCTGAGCTGCCTGCCGGGGCAGGGGGTGGAGCCCGGCAGGCCGGCGTTGAGGTCCACGACGGCACGGGACGGCACGAGGAAGGCGAGGTCGTCGCGCTCGTCCTTCGACCCCGTGCGGAACCGGCACAAGGTCTCCCCGACGGTTCCCCCGAGGCCGGCGCTGCGGGCGATCTCCCTGCCGCTGTCGGTGTCCACGACCCGCGCGGCGGCGACCAGCCCGGCGACGGACAGGCTCGGCTCGGGGTAGGTCAGGCGCATCCGCTGCCGGCCCCGGGCGGCCGCCAGCGCCGCGTCGAGACCGCGGCCGGGCCCGCGCGCGGGCAGGATCTGGTTGAGCACGCCGTAGCGGGAGCTCGACACCGCCAGCGTCAGCCGGTCGGCGCCCGCGTCGCCCAGGGGCTCGATCCGCACGGGCGCGGCCCTGATCCGGTCGTCCCCGCCGAACACCAGGCCGAGCTCCGCCGCCGTGGTCGCCACCCACAGGTCCGGACGCGGGGTGAGCAGCCGCGTGTACGGGTCGCCGTTCTGGTTGTAGCCGTCCCGCTGCCAGTCGTTGTCGAAGCCGTAGGCCAGCTCCTCGACGGACGCCTCCGGGTAGACCGAGACGCGGTGCAACGCGCAACCGTGCTCCGACCGGCTCCCGACGAACGCCTCGGCGGCGATCCGCAGCGCGCTCACGTTCTCCGGCGCGGTCATGACGGTCAGCTCCTGCGGGGGATCGCACGGTCCGAGACCCAGCCGCCGGTACGCCCACACGCCGCCCGCGCCCACGGCGACCACGCACGCCCCCGCGACGGCGGCCAGGTAGACCGCCAGCAGCAGCCGGACCGCGCGGTTGAGGCGCAACACCCGCGCGGCCCGGCGCAGGCCCCGGGGCGTCTTCCGCCAGATCCACCGCCACGCGCGGGCGCCCCGCTCGGAGGCCGCGGCCCGGACCCGTGCCGGGCTCAGTCTCGAAGCGGCCCAGATCGTCAGGAAGACCGCCCCGGTGAGCAGAGACACCCCGACGTAGTAGCCGCCGGGGATTTGTTCCACAAAGGCAGTGAAATCCGTCCATATCCGGGTGACGATCACACCCACCAGAGTGCTCAGCACCGTCTCGGCCGCGATGGCGCGCGGAGCGTCCTGGCGCGGCGGCGGGCTGTCGTCCTCGCCGTCGCGCGAGTTCTCTTCACGCGAACGTAATGACGGCATGGGGGCTTCCGTAGGGACCAGTGAGAACGTACTGAAATCGACGGACGGGGGCCAGTGGCGATTGGGGAGCCTAGCCGCCCGGCTCCCCAAGTGTGGCGGTAATGCCCATTCGGACTGTCCAGCGGGTCGCCCGCCACCGCCGGGCGGCCGGCACGCGGACCCTCGCGGACCTCCCGAAACCCGCCTCCTGAACCCGTCCGTCCGGTTGCGTCATACCGTCGCCATGCCCCGGCAAAGATCTTCATCGCTACCTGAACGGCGAACCGGGACAAATGGCCTAGCTTCGCGACACCCGAAAATTCGCAATCTTTGTGGGACGCCATCCCGTCCACACGGCCGTACCTGTGAACCCGCCAAGTAAGTTGGTCGCTGCCCGCGAATCAGGGCGATTATCGGAATGGAGGCCAAAGATGAGCGAATTTTCGCGATAAGTAGGACAGTCATATCCATCCCCTGTTCGTGGATATCACACTCTTTATGGATCGCCGTTGTCTTTTTGCAATGGAGCAGATATGGTCACACCCCTTCGGGAAGAAGAACCCTTCCCGCACTCCCCGTCAAAGGGCATGCTGCTGTCGCAGCGAGGCGCCTCCCGCCGCGCCCCCGGCCGGCGGCGTCCGGTGACATGCTGGACCATCTGCTCCCTGGCCGACGCGAGCGTCGACGCCGTCGCGCTGGCCGCGCCCGTTCTCGACGCCGGTTACGGCGTGCTGCTCGCCTGCCTGGCGGCGGGGCTGCTCGTCCTGCTGAACCTGGCAGGCGGCACGTACCGGATCCGGCTGTCGCCGTCCGTCATGGACGGATGGATGTGGCGAGGGGGATGCGCCACCGCGATCGCCGGCGCGCTGACCGTCGTGGCCCTGGACCACGAGACGACGCTGATCACCTGGACGGGCGAGTCGTCGCGGGTCGTCGTCGCCTACCTCGGGCTGACGCTGACCGGGCGCGGACTGGTCTACGCGGTGCTGCGCCAGGCCCGCCGCCGCGGCGCACTGGTGCCCACGCTGGTGGTGGGCTCCGGCGCGCACGCCAGGAACCTCGCGCTGACCCTGCTGCGCCACACCGAGTACGGCCTGCTGCCCGTCGGCGGCGCCGGCGACGTGCTGGGCCAGGCCCCGTACGAGCCGATCGTGGACGACCCGGAGACCCTGCTCACCATGGCACGCAGGCACCTGGCCCGCGTGGTGGTCCTGGCCCCGCCCCCGGGCGGCGAGGAGCAGACCCACCGGCTCGCGCAGCAGGCCCGGCAGGCGGGCTACCCGGTGTACCTGGCGCCGCAGCCCGGCGGCGTGCTGGTCGACTTCGTCCCCGTGGGGGAGCACGTCCGGGGGTTCCCGGTGCTGCGCATGCGGCCGTTGCCGCAGCGGCGCGCGTCCTGGCCGCTCAAGCGCGCCCTGGACGTCGGGCTGGCCGCGGCCGGGCTGGTCGTCAGCGCCCCGGTGCTGCTCGCCTGCATGCTGCTGCTGCGCAGGCAGGGAGGACCGGGGGTGCTGTTCCGGCAGGTCCGGGTGGGGATCGCCGGGACGCCCATCGAGATCGTCAAGCTCCGCACCTTCGCCCCGCTGCGCGCCGGCGAGTCCGACACCCGCTGGAGCATCGCCGACGACCCCAGCCTGACCCGGTCCGCCCGGCTGCTGCGCTCCTGTTCCGTGGACGAACTGCCGCAGCTGTGGAACGTGCTGCGCGGCGACATGAGCCTGGTCGGCCCCCGGCCCGAACGGCCGCACTTCGTGGAGCTGTTCTCGCGCGGCGACCACCACTACGGACGCCGCCACCGCCTGCCCGTCGGCCTCACCGGCCTGGCCCAGACCCACGGCCTGCGCGGCGACACCTCGATCGAGGACCGGGCGCGGCTGGACAACCACTACATCGACACCTGGTCCCTGCGCCGGGACATCAAGATCATGATCCGGACGGTCGGTTGCCTGCTGTGGCCGGGACGATCGTGATCAGGACGTTCCTGCCGTCCCTGGGCCGACTGCCGGCCCGTCCGAGCTTCTGGGCCGCGCTGACGGTGATCGCGGTGTGCGTGCCCGCCGCGCCGCACGCCGCGGACGTCGTCCAGCCGCAGGTCGCCGACCTGATGTCGCTGGCGCTGCTGGTGTCCGTGGTGGTGAGCCTGGCGCGGGGCGGTGGGCGTCCCGGCAGGTGGGTCCTGCTCGTCGCACCCGCGGCGCTCGCGGCGACGGCGGCCGCCCTCACGGCGTCCGACGTCCTGCTCGCGCTGCCCGGCCTGGCCCGGTTCCTCCAGGTGTTCGTCCTGGTCCCCGTCGCCGTGACGGTGGCGGTACGGCGGCGGTCGGACCTGCTGCTGGTGGGTGGCGCCGTCGCCGCCGTGTCGCTCGTCCAGGCCGTGATCGGCTGCCGGCAGGCGCTCACGGGCAGCGGCGCCTCCTACGCGGGCCTGCCGATCCGCGCGGTCGGCACGTTCGGCGCGGGCGAGGTCATGGCGCTGGCCAGCATGGTCAGCTTCGGACTGATCATCGCCCTGGCGGTCGCGCTCGCCGGCGGCTCGCGCCGGCGCGTCGGCGCCCTGGTCGCCGGGGCGGCGCGGGGGCCGGCGCGCGGCGTGGCCCGCCGCGGCGGCTCCGC
>NZ_JBEYTJ010000061.1:0-48128 GCF_040642995.1 Nonomuraea sp. NPDC047529
ACTCCGACAACAACGGCGACGGCACCGCCGACACGATCCGCCGCTCCGCCATCCAGTGAAACCACCGGCGGCCGCGCCGGTGCGCGGCCGCCGGACCGATCCCAGGAGCCCTTGATGCCTCCGTCCAGAAGGGCCGTACTCAAGGCCGCGCTCCTCGCCCCCACCGCGTCCGCCTCCTTCCCGGCCTCCTCCACCGGCGCGGCGAGCCCGTGGGACCGGGTGCCCGAGATCCTGGCCAGGATCGTGCCCCCGGTCTTCCCCGACCGCACGTTCTCCATCACCGACCACGGGGCCGTCGGCGACAACACCACCGACTGCACCTCCGCCTTCCGCCAGGCCATCGCCGCCTGCAACGCCGCCGGCGGCGGGACCGTACTCGTGCCCGGGACCGGTAGGTTCCGGACGGGCAGGATCCACCTGCTGTCGAACGTGCGCCTGCACGTAGAGTCCGGCGCGACGATCAGGTTCAGGTCCGACGCGGGCTCCTATCTGCCGAACGTCTTCACCCGCTGGCAGGGCATCGAGTGCCACAACTACTCGCCCTTCATCTACGCCCGCGGCCAGACGAACCTCGCGCTGACGGGGACCGGCACGATCGACGGCAACGCGGCGGCCGGCCCCTGGTTCGGCTTCGACTCCCAGCGCGGCCCCGACTGGGACCTGCTGCAGCAACAGGCAGTGGACGGCGTGCCGGTGGAAGAGCGGCAGTTCGGCGAGGGGCACTACCTCAAGCCGAACATGATCCAGCTTTACGACTGCACGAACATCCTCATCGAGGATCTCGACCTGCGGAACCCGGCCATGTGGACGGTCCATCCAGTGCTGTCCCGAAATATCACCCTACGGCGGATCAAAATCTACAGCCGCGGCGCCATGGTGGACGGCGTCGACCCCGAATGCTGCTCCGACGTGCTGATCGAGGGCTGCTCGTTCGACACCGGCGACGACGGGACCGTCATCAAGTCGGGCCGTGACACCGATGGCCGCCGCGTCGGCGTACCGTCGACCGGCATCGTCATCCGCGACAACGACTACTACGGCCGGTGGGGCGCGATCACGGTGGGCAGCGAGATGTCCGGCGGCGTCCACGACGTCTTCGCCGAGAACAACCGCATCCACGCCGGTTCCGATTACCACAGCTTCTACGCCGTCTACTTGAAGACCAACAACCGGCGCGGGGGTGTGGTGGACGGCGTCCACGTCCGGAATCTGACCGGCGGCCCGTGCGACCGCGGCGGCTTCTTCGTCGACATGAACTACAGCCTCACCGGCCCGGGCAACGGCCCCATCGTCAACCCGGTGATCCAGAACCTCACCGTGGACGGGCTGACCATCGCCGGCTCCCCGTTCGCCGTCAAGCTGTCGGGCTCGGCCGCGAGCCACATCAGGAACGTGACGATCACCAACAGCGTGTTCACCCAGATCGACGCACCTGCCCCGCAGATCACCAACGCCGACAACGTGCTGCTCCAGAACGTCCGCATCAACGGCACCCTGTACGGACAGCCACCGCCCACAGGGGTCCGCTACGAGGCCGAGGACGCCACGATCTCCCAGGGCGCGGCCGAATCCGACCACGCGGGCTACTCCGGCACCGGCTTCGTCAACTACGACAATCTCATCGGCTCCTACGTCGAGTTCACCGTGAATGCGGCCGCGGCGGGACACGCCACCCTGACCCTGCGGTATGCGAACGGCACGACGTCCGACCGGCCGATGGACATCGCCGTCAACGGCATCGTGGTCGCGCCCGGCAAGTCCTTCCCCGGCACCGGGGCCTGGTCGACGTGGCGGACCACCGCCATCGCAGCCCCGCTGCGGGCGGGGGGCAACAGTGTCAGGGCGACGGCCGTCACGGCCGCCGGCGGCCCCAACCTCGACTATCTGGAGGTCGGCTCATGACGGGCGGCAACCTGTCACGCCGGCAGCTCGGCACGCTCGTCGGCGCGGCACTGCTCGCCCCGGCCGCAGCCCGCCCCGCCACGACGACGTCAGGCGTGGCGTGGAAGCTGATGTGGGCGCCCGAGGCGTCCATCGGCGGCCTCGACGCGTTCGAGACGATCGAGGACGATCGGGCCGGCTCGCATCCGGCCGGTCAGCCGCACATCTTCCCCGAGGGGAACAACTTCCGCTTCACCATGCACACGGTGGACCGGGACACGATGACGGACCGCCAGCGCCAGGAGGTCACCGGCACCCGGACACCGACCGGATACCTCCGGTGGCTGCTCGGCGAGACCTGGCGCGTGACGTGCTCGATGTACATCCCGAGCTCGCTCAAGGCCTCCACCACCTTCACCCACATCAGCCAGACCAAGCGACCGGGAACGGGCAGCCTTCCGATCACCGTCACGTCGTTACGCCGTGTGGACGGCGTGCAGACCATCGAACACAAGATCATCGAGGGTGACGTGCTGGTCGGCCGGGCGCCCCTGAATCCGCTGGTCGCCTCCGCCGTCTCCTTCCCCGGCACCGGTTCTTGGACCGCGTGGGCGTCCAAGAGCATCGCCGCCGACCTCGTCGCCGGTGCGAACACGATCCGCCTCACCGCGACCGCGGCCGGCGGCTGCCCGAACCTGGACTACCTGGAGGTGCTCCAATGAGACCGTCGCGGCGTGACGTCCTGCGCACGGGGATCCTCGCAGGCGGCACGATCATCATCATGTCGAGCAAGGCGCGAGGAGGGGCGGCGAGCGCAGCCGCGGGGAGCACCGCGGCGAGCCCATGGGACCGGGTGCCCGAGATCCTGGCCCGGATCGTGCCCCCGGCCTTCCCCGACCGCACGTTCTCCATCACCGACCACGGGGCCGTCGGCGACGACACCACCGACTGCACCTCCGCCTTCCGCCAGGCCATCGCCGCCTGCAACGCCGCGGGCGGCGGACGGGTCGTCGTCCCGGCGGGCGTCTACCGCACCGGCGCGATCCACCTGCTGTCGAACGTCAACCTCCAGGTGAACGGCACGATCAGGTTCCGCACCGACACCGGCTCCTACCTGCCGAACGTGTTCACCCGGTGGGAGGGCATCGAGTGCTACAACTACTCGCCCTTCATCCACGCCGACGGCCAGACCAACATCGCGATCACGGGCACGGGCACCATCGACGGCAACGCGCCCGCGGGAGAGTGGGCCTCGTGGGGGAACGGCGGCGCGGACCGGGACCAGCTCCGCGCCTGGGGCGCCGGCGACCACCCGGTGGCACAACGGCAGTTCGGCGCGGGCCACAAACTGCGCCCGAACATGATCGGGCTCTACCGCTGCACGGGGGTGCTCGTGCAGGACGTCAGCCTGCGCAACCCGGCGATGTGGACCCTGCATCCGGTGTACTGCTCGAACGTCACCGTGCGCGACGTCACCTTCTACTCGACGAACTCCCAGGGCGACGGCTGTGACCCCGACTCGTGCACCGATGTCCTGATCACCGGCTGCCGGTTCAACACCAACGACGACTGCGTCCCGGTCAAGTCAGGCCGTGACCGGGACGGACGCCGCGTCGGCAGGCCGTCGCAGAACATCGTGATCCAGAACTGCCGGTTCAGCGGTCGCTGGGGCGGCGTCACGATCGGCAGCGAGATGTCCGGCGGCGTCCGCGACGTCTTCGCCGAGGACTGCGTGTGCAACCCCGCCGACTTCCCCGGCCGTTACCCCCTCAAGTACGCCCTCTACGTCAAGACCAGCTTCAACCGCGGCGGCTTCGTGGACGGAGTCCATCTGCGCCGGATCTCCGGCAGGAACCTGGAGCGCAGCGCCCTCTTCATCACGCTGAACTACGAGACGTCCGGATCGCTGCCGCCGGTCGTGCAGAACGTCACCGCCGACGGCGTGACGATCGACGGCGCCGCGCAGGCATACGACCTGCAGGGACGCTCAAGCGACCACATCAAGAACGTGACGATCAGCAACAGCGTGTTCACCCGCGTCACCACGGCCGCTCCCACCGCCACCTACGTCGATGACCTCGTGCTGACCGGCGTCTTCGTCAACGGCAGGGACATCTCGAACACCCAGCCGCCGCCCGCGGACCGCTACGAGGCCGAGAACGCCACGATCTCGCAGGGCGTCGTCGAGTCCAACCACGCCGGCTATTCCGGGACCGGGTTCGTCAACAGCGACAACGTCACGGGAGCCTACGTGAAGTTCTCCGTCACGCTGCCCGAGCCCGGCCAGCGCCCGCTCACCATCCGCTACGCCAACGGGACCACGACCGACCGGCCCTTCTCGCTCACAGTGAACGGCATGCTGGTCAATCCGTCGGTGAACGCTCCTGGCACCGGCGCTTGGACGACCTGGGTTTCGACCTCGGCCGTCATTCCCACGGTGGCGGGCGTCAACACCGTACGGCTCACCGCCACGACCTCGGGCGGCCTGCCCAATCTCGACTACGTGGAGCTCCGGCCATGACCGTCCTGCGAAGGATTCTCCTGGTATGTGCTCTCGTCTGGCCTGGAATCCCCGCCCTGTCCGCCACGGCGTTCGCCGCCGCGGAGTTCGACGTGCGTGCCTACGGCGCGACCGGGGACGGCTCGACGAACGACGACGACGCCGTCGACCGGGCGATCAACGCCGCGAGCGCCGCCCCTGGAGGCATCGTCGTGTTTCCTCCAGGCCGGTACCGGGCTCGAACGATCCACCTCAAGTCCCACATCACGCTCAGGCTCGACGGCGGCGCCACCATCCTGGCTGCGGGAAGCGGCATGGACGTTCCCGAGGCCAACGCCAACGACGCCTACCAGGACTACGGCCACAGCCACTTCCACAACTCACTCATGTGGGGCAGCGGCGTCACCGACGTGCACCTCACCGGCGCCGGCACGATCGACGGGGACGGCAAGCTCGTCACCGGCACCCCCTCCTCGGGCCAGGCCGACAAAGCGCTGACGCTCACCGAGTGCTCGGACGTCAGCCTGTCCGGGGTCACCTTCCGGCGTGGCGGGCATTTCGCCGCGCTGATCAACGGCTGTCACGACATCGCGATCGACAACCTCACGACGGTCTACTCCAGCAGCGGCGTGCGCGACGGCGTCAATCTGATCAACAGCTGGAACGTCACCGTCGCGGGCAGCCGCATCGAGGCGAGCGACGACGCCTTGGTGTTCAAGAGCGACTACGCCCTCGGGCACACCTACACCAGCCAGAACGTCCGCGTTCGCGACACCACGGTCTACTCCCACGAGAACAACGCGCTGCAGTTCGGCTCGGAGACCTGCGGGAACTTCCGCGACTTCAGGTTCGAGCGGATCAGCGTGCTCGGCGCGGGCAAGGCCGGCATCGGCATCGTCTCCATGGACGGCGCGATCATCGAGGACGTCGCCTACGAGGACGTGACGCTCACCAAGACGACCTCGCCCCTCTTCTTCAAGATCGGCGAACGGAGACGTTGTCCTGGCTCCCCGCCCGCCGGGCGCATCAGGAACATCACCCTGACCCGCGTCACCGGCACCGACCTGAGCGCCCCCGTCGTGACCGGCACGGTCGGCGCCTCCGACTACACCAGCACCATGACGGGCACACCCTCGGTGGACATCGGTCCGGGCATCACACTCACCGACGTGGATCTCCAGGTTCCCGGCGGGCACCCCGCCTCGGAGGCCACCCGGGTCCCCGGGGAGTTCCTGACCACCTATCCCCCGCGTGATTACGGCGCACGGCCCTCGTACGGGTACTGGATCAGGCACGCCACCGGCATCACCCTCAACGGCGAGACCCGGTTCGACGAGAACGACGACCGGCCCGCCGTCATCGTCGACGACGCCTCGAACGTGGTGCTGACCGGCGTGGTGGCACAACGCGGCACCGGCAGCGCCTATGACGTGGGCTTCAGCGGCGTCACCGGGTATGCCGTGCGCGACAGCGCGAACACCGGCGGCGGGGCGTTGCGTGTGCGTCCCACGAACTCCACCCCCATACCGGGCAACCCCGTCACCCGGTACTCCGAGGCCGAGTCCGGCACGGTCACCGAGCCGATGCGGATCTCGGCCGACCCCGCGGCCTCGGGCGGCTCGTACGTGAGCGTCGCCGCAGGCAACAACAGCCAGACCAGCCCGCCGTCCACCGGCTGGACGACGCTGCCGTTCGACGTGCCCGATGCCGGCACGTTCGGTGTGTGGGCTCGCGTGATCGCGGCGACCACCTCCGACGACTCGTTCTGGGTGCGTTCCGGCACCGGGGCCTGGACCAGCTGGAACAACATCCCGCCTGGCACGGCATGGCACTGGGTGCGACTCCCGGTCACCTACGACCTGGCGCCGGGCCGGCAGAGCATCACCTTCGCCTACCGCGAGGACGGCGCCCGCCTCGACCGGGTCGTCCTGTCCAGCGACCCCGCCTTCGAGCCCGCGGACGGCCCGCCCCCGACCAGGTACGAGGCCGAGGACGCGACGGTCTCCCAGGGCGGCGTCGAGTCCAACCACCCGGGCTTCACCGGCACGGGCTTCGTCAACTACGACAACCTCACCGGCTCCTTCGTGGAGTTCACCGTCACCTCGGCCACCGCCGGACAGGCCACCCTCACCCTGCGCCACGCGAACGGGACAACCCTCGACCGTCCGATGGCCATCGTGGTCAACGGCACGGTGGCCGCCGTCCTCGGCTTCCCCGGCACCGGTTCCTGGGACGCCTGGGCAACCGCCTCGATCAGCGTCCCGCTCGTCGCCGGCGCCAACACGGTCAGGGCCACCGCGACCACCGCGACCGGCGGCCCCAACCTCGACCATCTCGACGTCGCCACCCCCGCCTAGAAGCCCGAGGAGCCCCCGTCATGTTCCGTGCGTCGTCGCGGACGGCGATGATCGCCGTGCTCGCCCTCCTGCTCATCGCGCCTGCCGCGCGGGCCGACCTGCAGCATCCACGCCAGGCGTTCCTGCGGGGCTCGACCGCCGGGCTGTTCCTGCACTGGGGCGAACGCACCTCGCCCCAGCACACCAGTTGCAGCGCCTGGGAATCCGACGTCACGAGCGGCGGCTGGACGCCGGACTACTGGGTGAACGAGGCGCTGAAGCTGCACGCCCAGTACCTGGTGCTGGCCACGTTCCACAGCAGGCTCGGCTACGCCAGGCCGTACCCGTCGCAGATCCCCGGCTCCTGCCGCACCACGCGCGACTTCCTCGGCGAGCTGATCGACGCCGCGGACGCGCGGGGCCTCAAGGTCATCAACTACATGACCGACGACCCGCAGTGGCACAGCGAGGGGTTGTCGTCGGGCTCGTGGCTCAACTCCGCCGCCTTCTCCGCCTACGTGGGACACCCCGTGGACCTGACCACCCGCGACGGCTTCGGCGAGTTCAGCTACCTGCAGTTCTTCGAGCAGATGCAGCGTTATCCGAAACTCGCCGGGTTCTGGATCGACAACGACAACGCCTACTGGGAGCGCAACAACCTCTACGCCAAGATCTACCAGCAGCGCCCCGACATGACGCTGTCGAACAACAACGAAGACACGCCGATCATGGACATGATCAGCAACGAGCAGAAGACCGGCATGACGCCGTCCTACGACTACCCGCAGGCGCTCTACACGGCGCTGCCGCGCCTGATCGAGGCCGACTTCAAGCTCCCCACCGGCGGCCCCTGGTGGTACGGCGGCACCGACCAGGCCGTGGACCGCAAGCTCACGCTCGGCCGGCTCGTCACCAACGCCGGATCGTCGGTCAAGGCGCTCATGGCCGAGACCGCCATGGTCAACGGCAGGTTCCCGGCGCAGCAGGCCGCCTTCAACACCTTCGCCGCCGGCTACCTCGACCAGATCTGGGAGTCGCTGGACGGCACCGAGGGCGGCGGCTACATGTACGGCGGCCTCAAACCCGGGTTCTGGAACGACGGCGCGCACGGCGTGACGACGATCGCGAAGAACGACCCGAACCGGCACTACGTCCACGTGCTCGCCCCGCCGGCCGGCAGCACGCTGTCGCTGCGGGACAACGGTTACGCCATCGCCTCGGTGACCAATCTGCGCACCGGCGCCCCGGTCACGTTCACGCAGGCCGGCGGCACGCTCACGCTGAGCGGGATCTCGGGCTGGGACTCCTACGACACGGTCTTCAAGGTCGTCTCCAGGGGACGGCAGGGCATCCACACCGGCGTGACAATGTCGGCGGGCTCGGCCGCCGGCGGGCATCCGGCCGCGGCGGCGGGCGACGGCGACTTCCTCACCTACTGGGACAGCGACGCCGCCGAGCCCGCGACGCTGACCTTCGACCTCGGCTCGGCCAAGCGCGTCCAGTACGTGGCGCTCAACCAGCGCGAGGACTCCACGGTCTACCCGTCCTCGGGGTCGGCGCGCCTCTCTGGTTACCAGGTGCACGTCAGCGACGACGGCTCCACCTGGGGCAGCGCGATCAAGACGGGCACCGTGCCGAACGCCAGAGGCGTGCAGATCATCGACCTGCCCGCGAGGACCGCCCGCTACGTCAGGCTCACCAAGACCGGCCACCACGGCATAGCCCGCTGGCGGGTGGACGAGGCCTGGATCGGCGAACAGTACCCCGGCGGCGCCACTCCCCCTCCGGGCCGTCACGAGGCCGAGGACGCCACCATCTCCCAGGGCGCCTTCGAGAACACCCACACCGGCTACAGCGGCACCGGCTACGTCAACGGCGACAACGCGACCGGCTCGTATGTGGAGTGGCCGGTCCAGGCGAGCGCGGCGGGACCGGCGACCGTGGCGGTGCGCTACGCCAACGGCACCACCGCCGACCGGCCCTCGGCGATCACCGTGAACGGCGTCCCGGCCGGATCCGCCTCGTTCCCGCCGACGGCGAACTGGGACACCTGGGCCACCCACGCCTTCACCGTGCAGCTCGGCGCGGGCGCGAACACGATCCGGGTCACCGCCACGAGCGCGGGCGGCAACCCCAACCTGGACTATCTCGACCTCACCGCGGGCGGCAGCGCGACATACCAGGCGGAGGACGCGACGATCTCCCAGGGAGCCGCCGAGTCCAACCACACCGGCTACACCGGCACTGGCTTCGTCAACTACGACAACCTGATCGGCTCCTACGTCGAGTTCTCCGTCCAGGGAACGGGCCCGGCCACCCTCACGCTGCGCTACGCCAACGGCACCACCGCCGACCGGCCCATGGACATCACGGTCAACGGCGTCCCGGCCGGATCCGCCTCGTTCCCGCCGACGGCGAACTGGGACACCTGGGCGACCGCATCCCTCACCGTCCCGCTGACGGCGGGCGCCAACGTCATCAGGGCCACGGCCACCACGGCGGGCGGCGGCCCCAACCTCGACCGCATCACGATCAGCTAGGGGAGGAGCCCCATGAACAGGTGGCGCGCGGCCGTCGCGGTCCTGGTGCTCGGCGCGGCGGGACTCGCCGGTCCCGCCGCGCCCGCCGCGGCCTCGGACAACGGATTGTCGATCAGGCCCCCGATGGGCTGGAGCAGCTGGAGCTTCGTCCGCCGCTGGCCGGACGAGACCAAGATGAAGGCCCAGGCCGACGCGCTGGTCAGCAGCGGCCTGGCCGCCAAGGGCTACGTGTACGTCAACCTCGACGACTTCTACCAGAAGTGCGACGCCAACGGCTTCGTCGTCGACTCCTTCGGCCGGTGGGCGGTGGACGCCGCCAAATTCCCCAGCGGCATCAAGGCCCTGGCGGACTACGTGCACGCGAAGGGGCTGAAGTTCGGCTTCTACGTCACGCCCGGCATCGCAAAGAACGCCGTCACCGCCAACAAGCCGATCGAGGGCACCTCCTACCACGCACAGGACATCGCCGACACCACCCAGACGCACAAGAACTACAACTGCAAGAACATGTACCGGCTGAAGTACTCCCATCCGGGCGCGCAGGCGTTCATCGACTCCTGGGCGAACCAGATGGCCTCCTGGGGCGTCGACTACCTCAAGATCGACGGCGTGGACGCGACCACCGTCGCCGACGTCGAAGCATGGGACAGGGCCCTGCGCCAGACCGGCCGTCCCATCACCTTCGCGCTGTCCAACAACCTCCCCATCGCACAGGCCACCACATGGAAACGGCTGGCCAACAGCTGGCGCACCCAAGGCGACGTCGAGTGCTACTGCGGCCCCGGCCCGAACGGCAGCGGCTTCCCCCTGACCGACTGGGCCCACGTCGTGAGCCGGTTCAACTCCGCCGCCTCCTGGCAGCCCTACGCCGGCCCCGGCGGGTGGAACGACTACGACTCGCTGCAGGTCGGCAACGGTGACCAGGTTGGGCTGACCGCCGACCAGCGCCGTTCGCACATGACGCACTGGGCGATGATCGCCGGCCCGCTGCTGCTGGGCACCGACCTGACGGCGCTCACCGCCACCGACCTGGCCATGCTGACCAACGACCGGCTCATCGCCGTGGACCAGGACGGGGTGGCCGCGCAGCGTGTCGTCAACAGCGGCGTCAACCAGGTCTGGCGCAAGCGGGAGGCGAACGGCGACTACATCGTGGCTCTGTACAACACGGGCACGTCGGGCAGTTCCACGGTGAGCGTCACCTGGTCGCAGGTCGGTTTCACGGGCTCCGCCGACGTCACGAACCTGTGGTCGGGGGCATCGGAGGGCACGGTCGCCACCTCGTACGCGGCCACGCTGCGCCCGGGCGAGACCCGCCTCATCCGCGCACGTCCCACCTCCGCCGCGCCCCGGTACGAGGCCGAGGACGCCTCGATCTCGCAGGGCGCGGTCGAATCCAACCATGCCGGGTACTCGGGCACGGGTTTCGTCAACTACGACAACGTGACCGGCTCCTACGTCGAGTTCACCGTCCAGGGAACCGGCGGCCCGGCCACCCTGACCATCCGCTACGCCAACGGCACGACGGCCGATCGCCCGATGACCGTCACCCTGAACGGCGTGACCCTCACCCGCGACTTCCCCGGCACGGGCTCCTGGGACACCTGGGCGAACGCCACGTTCACGCTGCCGCTCGCCACAGGAGCGAACATCGTCCGGGCCACGGCGACCACCTCGAACGGCGGCCCCAACGTGGACTACCTCGACATCGCACCGAGCTCGGCGGACTACCAGGCCGAGGACGCCACGATCTTCCAGGGCGCGGTCGAATCCAACCACATCGGCTACACCGGCACGGGCTTCGTCAACAACGACAACGTGACCGGCTCCTACGTCGAGTTCACCGTCCAGGGAACCGGCGGCCCGGCCACCCTGACCGTCCGCTACGCCAACGGCACCACCGCCGACCGCCCGATGGACATCGCCGTCAACGGCACAGTCGTGTCAGCCGGGCGCTCGTTCGGCCCGACGGCGAACTGGGACGCCTGGGCCGACAGCGCCCTCACCGTCACACTGAACGCCGGTCCGAACACGATCCGCCTGACCGGTGTCACCGCGAACGGCGGCCCCAACCTCGATCGCATCACCCTCACCTGACCCCCGGAGGAAAGAACGTGCTCTCATCCCGATTACGCACCCTTGTCCCGATCGCCGCCACCTGTGTCATCCTGTCCGCCCTGGTGGCGCTGCCCGCCCGCGCGGCGACCGTACGATATGAGGCCGAGAACGCCACCAACGCGGCCTGCCAGTAGGAGTGGAACGGTGAACCGGGTTTGGTGTCACATCTGTTGACACTGTAGGTCTGACCAGGTCAGTCTTGCCCGGTGGCGGATTCTGAGGGTGTGGCGTTCCTGCGTGCTGCTGTTGATCGTTTTTGCCGGGAGGTCGCCGATCTGGCGCCTGCGGTACGGCTGCGCCGGTTGGCGGAGCTGCGCGCGATGCTGGACGAGGTGACCGATGCGGCGCTGATGGTCGCGATGGCGGATGCGCGGGGTGAAGGGTGGGGTCTGCGCAAGATCGGTACGAGTGCCGGGATTTTGGGGGACGCCAACGCAGGATCGTCGCTGGAGTGACCGGGAAGATTTTCGTCCACTGGTGGCGGCAGTGCGTGGGGCTCATGTCGCGACCCCGCAGGAGGCCAGGGTTGGACTTCGACGGTACGCCGCGGCGCCCCCTTCCGAGGATCACGACCTCCACCACTCGAGAAGGCCCTGATGACCGCCGACCAGCCCATCTGCTGCCCTACCTGCAAGGGCGTCCTCATCACCCAGCGGCGAGGCGGAGGATGCGGCTGTCGCCCGTGACCAGTTCGCCGCCGTTCTCCCCATCCGCGAACGTGTCCTGGGCGTCGAGCACCCCGACACCCTGAACACCTGGCAGAACTTGGAGTGTCGTCAACCAACGTGGCACCAGCCGCCATATAGGCCCTGAACTGGGAAATCAGCTTCCCGGTTCCAGCCCGGCTCGCCTTGTCAGCTGTTCGAGGAGGTTCCTTCGCAGCGGTCTGACGGTGCCATCAGGAACGGGGAATGGCCAGATACTTGCTCTCCAGATACTCCTCGATCCCGGCTCGTCCGCCTTCTCTGCCCAGGCCGGAATGCTTGACGCCGCCGAAGGGAGCCCCAGGGTTGGAGACCAGGCCGGTGTTGACGCCCACCATGCCGACGTCCAGCGCCTCGCCGAGCCGGAAGGCGCGGTCGAGGTCCGTGGTGAACACGTAGCCGACCAGTCCCCACTCGGTGTCGTTGGCCAGCCGCACGGCCTCCTCCTCGTCGTCGAACGGGATGATCGGCGCCACAGGGCCGAAGATCTCGGTGGACATCAGCGCGGCGTCCGGGGGCACGTCGGCAAGCACCGTGGGGGCGTAGAAGTAGCCGCTGCCGCTGAGCCGCGATCCGCCCACGACGACCGACGCGCCTCTGCCTACCGCGTCGTCCACCAACTGTTCGACCTTTTCCAGCCCGGCCCGGTCGATGAGCGGCCCGACCTCGGCTCCTCGGGCCGCGCCGTCGGCGACCTTGAGCGCCGACAGGCGCTCGCCCAGCTTGGCGCTGAACTCGCCGGCCACGGACCGGTGGACGAAGAACCGGTTGGCGGCCGTGCACGCCTCGCCCATGTTGCGCATCTTCGCGGTCACGGCGCCCTCGACGGCGCGGTCGAGGGCAGCGTCCTCGCAGACGAGGAAGGGCGCGTTGCCGCCCAGCTCCATGGACGAACGCATGACGTTCTCGGCGGCCTGGGCGAGCAGCAGCCTGCCGACGTCGGTGGACCCGGTGAAGCTGATCTTCCGGGCGATGCCGCTGCTCATCCACGGGCCGACCACGCCGCCGGGGTCGGAGGTGGTGACGACGTTCAGCACTCCCGCCGGCAGTCCCGCCTCGGTGAGGATGCGGGTCAGGGCGAGTGAGGTGAGCGGCGTCTGCTCGGCCGGCTTGAACACCATGGTGCAGCCGGCGGCGACGGCCGGGCCGATCTTGCGCGCGCCCATGGCGAGCGGGAAGTTCCACGGGGTCACCAGCACGCACGGCCCGACCGGGCCCTTGGTCACCAGGATGCGGGTGCGTCCGTCTCCGCTGAGAGTGTGGTCGCCCCCGATCCTGACCGCTTCCTCGGCGAACCATCGGAAGAACTCGGCGCCGTACATCACCTCGCCGCGCGCTTCGGCCAGCGGCTTGCCCATCTCGGCGGTGATGAGGGCTGCCAGCTCGTCCGCGCGGTTCACGATGATCTCGTAAGTGCGGCGCAGGATCTCTCCGCGCTCGCGCGGCGCGCTCCGCGACCAGTCGGATTGCCGTGCGCCCGCGACCTCGATGGCGCGGCGGGCGTCGTCGCCGTCGCCGTCGGCGACCATGGCGATGGTCTCGCCGGTCGCCGGGTTCTCTACGGCGAAGGTCCGCCCGGATGCGGCCGGGCCCCACGTGCCGTCGATGAACAGGCCGTGCGTGGTCATGGGTGGTGCCTTTCTTCTGGAGCGGGGTCGAGCAGCTCGGCCAGGTGCATGGCCGTCCTGCCGGGGTCGAGCTGGCGAACCTGCATGTGGCAGCTGAACCCGTCGGTCAGCACCGGCAGGCCGGGCGTGTCGCGCAGGGCGGGGGCCAGGGACTGCTCGGCGACCCGCATGCTCATCTGGAAGTGCTGGGCCTCGAAGCCGAAGTTACCGGCCACGCCGCAGCAGCCGGCCGACTCTCGCGCGACTGTGACGCCGGCCGCCTGGAGCGCCTGGCGCTGGTGGGCCGCGCCGAGGACCGCGTACTCGTGGCAGTGGGTCTGGACCGCGACGCCGTCCGGCGCCCGGTCGGCGGCGGGCCGGGGCCGCCAGCCTGCCGCGGCCAACTCGGTCACGATCGCCGAGAAGCCGCGCACCCGGGCGGCCACCCTGCGGGCGGCCGGGGTGCCGACGAGCTCGGGCAGGTCCTTGGTCAGAGCCGCCGCGCAGCTCGGTTCGAGCACGACGATGGGCCGGTCGGTGCCGTCGTCGAGGAGCGCGACCGTCCGGCTGAGCCGTTCGGTGGCGGCGCGCAACTGCCCGGTGGAGATCCACGTGAGGCCGCAGCATACGTCGCTCCGGCATTCGACGAAGTCCGCGGCGGTGCGCAGCACCCGCGCCGCCGCACCGGCCACGTGCGGGCGGAAGCCCTTGGTGAAGCTGTCCACGACCAGCACGAGCCCATCGCGCCCGCCGGACGGGTCCGGCGGGCCGAGGGCCCGGCTCAGCTCTCGCTTTCCGGCGAAGCGGGGCAGTGCCCTGCCGGGCGCCACGCCGCCGAGCCGGGCCAGGTGCGGTCCGAGCCGGGTGGCCAGCAGCGCGTTCACCGCAGGTGCGAGCCGTCCGGTGACACGCAGCCACCGCGGGAGCCAGCCGAGGCTGTAGTGGGAGACCGGGCGTGGCCGGCCCCGGTGGTAGTGGTGGAGGAACTCGGCCTTGTAGGTCGCCATGTCGACCCCGGTGGGGCAGTCGCTGGAGCAGGCCTTGCAGGACAGGCACAGGTCCAGTGCCTCGCGCGCGTCTTCCGAGCGCCAGCCGGTGTCTCCCCTGAGCATCTCCTGCAGGACCCGTGCCCTGCCGCGGGTGGAATCCTTCTCGTCGCGGGTGGCGCGGTAGCTCGGGCACATGAAACCCCCGCCGGTGGTACGGCAGCGGCCCACCCCCACGCAACTCTGGACCGCATGGGCGAAGGGGGCGACGCTGTGGGCGGGAGCGAAGTCGAAGGCCGTCTCCCAGCCCCGGTCCGGCACCTCGGCGAGTGCGAGCTCGCCGGTCGGGCTGCCCGCGCGCACGATGGTGCCGGGGTTGAGCAGCCCGTCGGGGTCCCAGAGGTCCTTGAACTCCTCGAAGGCGGTGATCATCTCGGCCGAGTACATGAGCGGCAGCAGCTCGGATCGGGCCCGTCCGTCGCCGTGCTCGCCGGACAGGGAGCCGCCGTGGGAGACGACGAGCTCGGCCGCGGCGCGCAGGAAGTCGCGCATCACGCGCCTGCCCTGGCTCGTGCGCTGGTCAAAAGTGACCCGCATGTGGACGCAGCCGGCCCCGAAGTGCCCGTACATCACCCCTCGCAGCCCGTGTGCGGACAGCAACTCGCGCAGGTCGGCGAGGTAGGCCGCCAGGCGTTCGGGTGCGACGGCCGAATCCTCCCAGCCCGGCCATGACTCCTCACCGGGCCACGACTCATCCCGCGACGGCTCGTCTTGCGATGGCGGTGGCAGTCGGCTGGACAGCCCGGCGCCGTCCTCGCGCACCCGCCACAGCGAGGCGCGATCGTCGGCGCTGTCGACCACCCGCCCGTCGACCAGCCGTCCCGCCGCGACCAGGCGGCGCATCAGGTCGGCGGCGGAGTCGTCGACGGCGGCGAGGTGATCGCCGTCGAGTTCGACATACAACCACGCCTCGCCCTCCGGCAGCCCGCTGACCGACTCGTGCCCGCGCCGCCGCCGCATCGTGTCGACGATCACCCGGTCCATGCCCTCCACGGCGGTGGGCCGGAACTGCAAGATCGTCTTGACGTCCATGGCCGCCTCGACCACGTCCCGGTAGCCCAGGCACAGCAGTCGTGTCGCGGGCGCCACCGGGACCAGCCGGACCGTGGCGGCGACCACCAGCGCGCACGCTCCCTCGCTGCCGACCAGGGAGCGCGCCACGTCGAAGCCGTTCTCCGGCAGCAGGTGCCCCAGGTGGAAGCCGGACACCTGGCGCGGGATCCTGCCCAGCTCGGTGCGTAGGGCGGCCAGGTGGTGGCGGGTCAGATCGCCGAGCCCGGCCGACAGCTCTGCGGCCCTGCGGGCGGACGCCGTGTCGCCGGGGTCGGTCGCGGTCAGGCCGCCGCGGTGCGCGGTCAGGCGCAGGCCGTCGGCGGTCACCACGTCCAGCGAGAGCACGTGGTCGGACGTCCTGCCGTGCCGCACGGAGCGGTTGCCGCAGGCGTCGTTGCCGACGGCGCCACCGATGGTCGCCCTGGTCCTGGAGGAGGGATCGGGCGCGAACGTGAGCCTCCCGCAGGTGGCGGCCTCCGCTTCGCGCGCCAGGTCGCTGAGTACGACACCGGCCTCCACGCGTGCGGTCGCCTGCTGTTCGTCGATCTCCAGGATTCTGTTCAGGTACCGGGAGAAGTCGATGACGAGCCCAGGGCCGATCGCGTTGCCCGCCATGGACGTGCCGCCGCCGCGGCCGGTCAGGGGCAGGTTCGCCGCGTGGCACCGCTGTGCGATCAGGGTCACCTCGCCGGCGTCGCGGGGGAAGGCGACCGCGGCGGGCCGCACGCGGTAGTTGGACGCGTCGTAGGAGTACTCCGCGATCCGCCGCTTGTCCGTCTCGACCTGGACCCCGTTCTCCCGCAGCGCGGAGACGGCGGTTGTGACGGCGTCCATCATGTGCCCGCCAGCGCGCGGCGCGGGTTGTCGATCATGAGCTGGTCGAACTCCTCTTCCTCCAGGCCTGCGGCGACCAGGTGCCCTCTGACAGTGGTGAGCAGGTGGGTGAGCCCGACCCCGCCCTCGTCCGGCCAGTCGGCGGTGGTGCACAGGTCGTGCGAGAGCAGCAGCCGATCCAGCCGTCCTGCCCTGGCGAAGCCCAGGACGCGGGAGGCCAGGTGGTCGAGGTCCTGCGGGCGGCGTGAGCGCAGGTTGTCGAACTGCACCCAGGCTCCCCTGGCGGCCAGATCGAGCGCGTACTCCAGAGGCGCCTTCACCGTGTCGACGTGACCGATGATCACCCGCTCCGGCGGCACCCCCTCTTCCCCGCACAGCAGGTCGAGCTGGACCAGGCCCACCGGCCACCGCGCGGCGTGCGTGGTCACCGGGACACCGGTACGGCGGTGCGCCCGGGCCGCGGCGCGGAAGGAACGTTCCTCGGCGGCCGACAGATACCACTTGTCGGCGCCGATCTCGCCGATGATGCCGGCGCGTACCCCCCCGGTCCCAGGGATGCCCTCCTGGATGTCCCGGACGAGCTCGTCGGCGATGCTGTCGGCGCAGTGCCGGTCGAACCAGTCGCGGTCCAGGTAGGGGTCGCGATAATGGCCCGTTCCCAGCACCAGGCGGACGCCGGTCCTGGCCGCGACCTCGGCCAGCGCGGTCACGTTCGCGAGGGGGCGGGCGCTGCCGGACGAGCAGCCGGTGCCCGCCTCCTCACGCGTGTGGCAACCCGCCGGGTCGGGGGCGGCGCCGTCGGCCAGCTCCGCCACGGTCAGCTCGACGATGGTGCCGCCGCCCGCACCGGCGAACCTGCCGACCTCACCTACGATCATGTCCAGGTCGTTGACGAGCCCTGCTCGCCGCTGTTCTCGCATCTGGTTGATGAACAGGTGCTCGTGCATGAGGGTGACGCCGAGGTCGGCGGCGGGAACGGGGCCACCGATCGTCATGACCGTCTCACCGGCCGGCGATCCGGGTGTCATGGCAGGCCTTTCCTAGTCTTCGAGCCGGGCGAACCGGGTCTCACGGGTGGTGAGCGCGGTGACGAGGGTGATGACCGCCGCCACGACGCCGAACAGGGCGGGCGCGATGCCGGAGCCCATCGCCTGTCGCAGCCAGGCGACCACGAAGCCGGCGGTGCCGCCGAAGATGGCCACCGCGAAGCCGTAGCTGACCGCCAGAGCCGTGTAGCGGGTGCGCCTGGACATCAGCTCGGTGATGACGGTGGTGAAGGCGCCGGCGTAGACGGCGATCGCCACCGCCATGAGCATCAGCCCGGCGAGGATCAGGCCGGTGGAGCCGGAGGAGATGAGCAGGAAGCTCGGGTAGGTGACCACGACCATCAGCGCCGCGCCCGCGACGAGGACGGGCTTGCGGCCGACGCGGTCGGACAGGCGGCCGAACAGGCCGATCATCCCGAGCTGGACGAGCAGCGAGAGGCTGTAGAGCGCCACCGCCGTGCCCTGTGACAGGTCGGAGACGGTGACGATGTAGGACTGCATGTTGACGTAGGTGTAGCTCATGATGGTGAACCCGACGACCAGGCCCATCCCGCGCAGGACGGCGCGGCCGTCGCTCCGCAGCGCCTCGATGAAGGGTGAGCGGGGGAGGTCGTCCTGCTTCTTGGCCCCCTCCATGACCGGGGTGTCACCCAGGCGGCGGCGGATGTAGAGACCGGCGAAGGCCGCGACGGCCCCGATCACGAACGGCACCCGCCATCCCCAGGTCTCCATCTGCGCTTGGGTGAGGGAGAAACTCAGCCCCGCCACGATGCCGGCGCCGACCAGGTTGCCGCCGATGAGCGCCATGTAGTGGATGGCGCCGTAGAAGCCCCGGCGGCCCTCCGGCGCGTGCTCGATGAGGAAGGAGGCGCCGCCCGCGAACTCGCCGCCGCCGGAGAAGCCTTGCCCGCAGCGGGCCACGACCAGCACCACGGGGCCGAGGATGCCGGCGGTCGCGTGGGTGGGGGCGACGGCCAGCAGGGCGGTGGAGACGCCCATCACGATGATGGTCAGCGCGAGCGCCTCCTTGCGCCCGATCCGGTCGCCGATGTGGCCGAAGGCCACGGCGCCGAGTGGGCGGAACAGGAAGCCGACGCCGAACACCGCCAGGGCGCTCAACAGCGAGACGCCAGGAGTGTCGGCGGGGAAGAAGGCGGCCGCGATCCAGGTCGCCAGCGCCGCGTAGACGGAGAAGTCGTACCACTCCAGCATGGTGCCGACCGCAGCCGCGGCGATCACCCGCGATTTACGCGTGGCAGTGGGTTGGGCGGGGGGTGTGAGCATGGTGCGATCCTTCGATCAGAGAGTGGAGTCGGCGCCCGGTCTGGCGGCCCAGCCTCCGTACTCGTAGTGCGTGTACTGACCCCCCTGGTAACGCTCGGCATACGGCTGCAGGAGGTGCGCGAAGCGCTCCGCGTCGTCCTGCGGCTCGTAGCCGAGCGCTCTCGCGGCCGCGTTCTGCGACCACCATGAGCGCGTGTTGCGTGAGACCCCGTAGATCACGATGTGGCCGAACCCGGCCGGCGCCGCCAGGCACGCCTCGTAGAGCCTGGCCGCGTCGGCGGAGCTGAACCAGGTGTGCAGGTGGCGCGGTTCGGACGGCCGCTCCTCGAAGGAACCGATGCGGACCGAGACGACGTCGAGGCCGAACCGGTCGGCGTACAGGCTCGCCAGCGCCTCCCCGAACGCCTTGGTCGCGCCGTACAGGCCGTCGGGGCGGACGGCTTCCGTCCCGTCGAGTGTCCGGTCCACGGGGTGGAAGCCGGTGACCCGGTTGGAGCTGGCGTTGATCACCCGTGGCACCCGCTCCAGCCGGCAGGCCTCGAACACGTTGCGGACGCCTTCGAGGTTAGGGCCCTTGAGTGCGGCGAAACCGGTCTCGTCGGCGACGCCGCCGAGGTGGATGACCGCGTCCATGCCGCGGACGGCCACCCTGACCTGGTCGAGGTCGGTGAGGTCGGCCTGGAGGAACTCCTCGTGGGCCGCTGTCGCGCCGAGGGGACGGAGGTCCGAGAGGCGGAGGTGAGCGATCCGGCGGAGCGCGGTTTCGCGCAATGAGGTGCCGATGGTGCCCGCCGCTCCGGTGAGCAGGACCCTGGATGGCAGGGCGCTCACGGCGTCCACGTGCTCGGGCCGGAGGTGAGGAACTCGGGGCCGTTCGCGGTGACGACCACCGTGTCCTCCAGCTGGAGTCCGCCGATGCCGACGGCGTAGAAGGGCACTTCGAGGTTGATGACCTCGCCCTCGATCAGGGTGTGACGTTCGCCGCCCGGCCGGGGGCTCAGGATGGGGTGCTCGTACATCTCCAGGCCGATTCCGTGCCCGACGTGGTGACGCCGGAATTCGGGGAGCCCCGCCCGTCGGACGGCCTCGATGCCCGCCGCCGCCAGTTCCGGGACGACCACGCCCGGCCTGACCAGTTCGGCCAGGGTCTCCATGCCGGCTCGCGTCGCGTCCAGCGCCTTGACCAGTGCGCTCGGCACGTCGCCGACGAAGGAGTTGCGTCCGGTGTCGGCCCAGTAGCCGCGCAACCGTCCGCCGCAGTCGGACCTGATCGCCACCCCCTCACGCACCCTGACGTCGGGGTCGGGTGGGAAACAGCCGCCCGCGCGCTCGCCGATGTTGGTCTCGCAGTGTCCCGGCTCGATGCCGCGTTCCAGCGCCGCGTGCCGGAAGCGGCGGACCAGTTCCGGCTCGGAGTCGCCGACGCGCGCACTCTCCAACATGGAGCGCATCGCCCCCTCGGTGGCGCGCGCCACCTCGCGCAGGCGCTCGATCTCGGTCGCGGTCTTGACCCGCCGTACGGCGCGCATCAGCGTGTTGCCGTCGACCTCGGAGACCGCTGAGAGGCTTTCGGCCAGCCGGGCCCGCGCTCCCGCGCTCATGGCCTGGCCGTCGATGCTCACTCGCTGGCCGGCCACGCCCAGGTCGCGCAGGGCTCGGGCGAGTGCGAGGGCGGCCGTGTCGTCGTGCGGTGGCTCCTGCCTGACGGCCATCAGCGCCCGGTCCACCGTCGAGAGCTCCTCGAAGGGGGCGGATGCCACGAAGAAGTCGCCGTAGGTGTACAGGTCGCAGTCGTCGGGCGGGCACATGGCGAGGTATTCGCCCGCGTTGCGGGGGGCGATCAGGGCGCGGCGCCCATCGGCCCGCACCACGGCGAAGACGTCGTGCTCCCGGAAGACGTGCAGCGGCCAGTGTTCATAGCCGGTGAGGTAGATGACGTTCTCCACACTGGAGGCCACCAGCGCGTCCACTCCCGCCTGCGCGAACAGCGCGGACAGGCGAGGCAGGTTCGCCACCGGATCCGGCCTCGGGACCGTGTGCCTCATCGTCGTTCTCCCATGACTTTCCTGGCCGCCGCGATCGCGGTGGCGATGTCGTCCGCCGTGATGTCGAGGTGGGTGACGGCCCTGACACGGCGGCGTCCCTTGGCTCCGACGAGCACGCCATGAGCGGCGAGCCCGGCCTCGAAGGCGGGGGCGTCGTCGACCTCGAAGTAGACGATGTTCGTCTCCGCATGTGCCGGGTCGATGTCGATGCCGTCGATGCCGGCCAGCCCCTCGGCCAGCGCCTTGGCATTGGCGTGATCCACGGCCAGCCGCTCGACATGGTGGTCGAGCGCGTACAGGGCCGCCGCGGCGAGCATGCCCGACTGGCGAAACGCGCCGCCCCACATCTGCTTGTAGCGCCATGCCTGCTCGATCAGGCTCGCGCTGCCCACGAGCACTGCCCCCACCGGCGCGCCCAGACCTTTGGAGAAGTCGATCCAGGCGGTGTCGAAGAGGCTCGCGTAGGTCCGCGGCTCGACCCCGCCGGCGACCGAGGCGTTCAGCAGGCGCGCACCGTCCAGGTGGGTGGCGATCTCGCGTTCCCTCGCGATCTCGACGACCTCCCGGATGGCGTCCAGCGGCCAAACGCGCCCGCCACCGGCGTTGGCGGTCTGCTCGACGGACACCAGCCGGGTGACCGGCGTATACCGGTTGCCCGGCGGCCGGATCATGCTCGCCAGCCGGTCACCGGTGAAGACACCACGTTCGCCCTGGATGGGAGTGAGCACCGCGCCCGAGAGCACGGCGGGACCGCCGGCCTCAGCGTTGATCAGGTGGGACGACGCCTCGGCCAGGACCTCGTCACCCGCATGACCCACGTGCAGCCGCACCGCGATCTCATTGCACATGGTGCCCGAGGGCAGGAAGACGGCCGCCTCATGGCCGAGCAGGTCGGCGACCCGTTCCTCCAGGGCCAGAGTCGTCGGGTCGGAGCGTGTCTGCTCGTCTCCGACGACCGCCTGCGCGATGGCCTGCCGCATGCCGCCGGTCGGCCTGGTCTGGGTGTCGGAGGAGAGATTGACGGCATCGGGGTCGGTGCGGCGATCGGCCCGCAGGTCCTCCACGATCCTGTTCACCGAGCGAACCATCATGCCTCCTGTCCGCCGAGGCGAAGCCCCCGCAGATAGTTGCTGCTCGTAGCGCTGGCCGCTGCGGTCGAGTCACGGTCGAGAACGGCCTGGATGATCTCGGCATGCTCGTGGGCGGACTGTCCATCAGGTCCGCGGTTGCGGAAATACAGCGACATGACGCGGCTGGTGTGCATCTCCAGCGAGTCGATGCAGGAGGTGAGGAACCGGTTGTCCGCCCTGCTCACCAGCACCCGATGAAAGGCCATGTCCGCCAGGCGCGCCCGGACGATGTCCCCGTCCTCGATCGCCTGCAGCAGCTCGTCGTTGTGGCCGCGCATGGCGGCCACGTCATCGTCGGTCGCGTGCGGCGCGGCGAGCTGAGCGGCCAGCGCCTGCAGCGTGCCGAGCGGCGCGATGATCGACACCAGGTCGTCCGGCTGGGCCTCGGCGACCTTGGGCCTGCGACGCGGCGCGGCGGTCACCATGCCTTCGCGCTCCAGCTGGATGAGCGCCTCTCGGACCGGAGTCCTGCTGATGGAGATCTCCTGGGCGATCGTGGCGTCGTCAAGGATTTCCCCGGGGCGGAGGCGCCCCTCCACGAGCCCGCTGCGGAGGTACGCATACGCCGCGTCCCGCGCTGACGTGACTGAGTGCTCCAGATGCATAGACAATATATTGTATGAAGTACATCAGAGCGTCAACGGTGGCCGGCCTCCCATTTGCCGGTTGTTTTCCGCCGGCCTGGCGCCAGGCCGCTCACCGCCCCTGAGAAAGGCTCTGCCATGGACGAGACAGAGTTCTCGGCCGACTTCGACGGCGTCTTCGCCCAGGCGTTCACGCCCCGCTTCTACGAGATCGACGGTCAGGGCGTCATGTTCAACATGTGGTACCTGGCCTATGTCGACGAGGCGGTGACCGGCTTCTTCGTCCATCGTGGCCTGCCGTACGGCCAGTGGCCCGACATGGGATTCGACGTACGTGTCGTGCACGCCGAACTCGACTGGAAGGAGGGCATCGGCGATGCTGAACGACCTGAGGTGCTGATCAGCACCTCACGCATCGGAGGCAAGAGCTTCACCTTGGACTTCGCCTTCCGGCGGGACGGGAGACCGACGTGTACCGGCTGCGTCGTCTACGTCACGGTGGGAGCCGGCGGCTCAGCCGCCATTCCGCTGCCTCCCGCCCTGGTCAAGGCGCTGGGTGCGATCGTCCCGCTGCGGTAGGGCCGACAGACCCGACCCCTACGCCGACGTCGGCTTCGAGGCCGACCAGGAGCGCCAGCAGCGCGGGGCAGCCGGAACTGGTGACACCGGGCACCCTGCCGGCCTGGCACCGTCGCCTGGTCCAGCGCCGATGGACGTATCCGCACCGGTCCGGCCGCCCCGGACGAGCAAGGAGATCCAGGAGCTGGTGGTGCGCCTGGCGCAGGAGAACGGGTCCTGGGGATACCGCCAGGTGCACGGTGAACTGGTCCTGCTCGGCTACCAGGTCAGTGAGGCAACCGTACGCCGGATCCTGCAGAGCCGGAGGGGCGGCCCGCCTCCACGAAGCACCGACACCTCGTGGAGGACCTTCCTACGCGCCCAGGCGCAAGGCCTGCCGGCCGTCGACTTCTTCCCTATCGACACGATTTCCTTGAAGCGCCTGTACGTGCTGTTTGTCATAGAAGTCACCACCCGGCGTGTGCACATCCTCGGCGTGACCGCCAACCCGACCGGCGCCTGGACGGCCCAGCAGGCCCGCAACCTGTTGATGGACCTGGGGACACGGATCGGCTCGTTTCGCTTGCTCATCCGCGACCGAGACACCAAGTTCACCGGTGTCTTCGACGCGGTCTTCGCCGGCGCGGGCGTGACGGTAGTGAAGATTCCGCCGCGCACACCGCGGGCCAACCGCTACGCCGAACGATGGGGCCGCACCGTACGGGCCGAGTGCACCGACCGCATGCTGACCTACAACAAACGGCACCTGCGGTCGGTGCTCACCGAGTACACCGATCACTACAACGGCCATCGACCACACCAGTCCCGTCGGCAGCGGCCACCTGATCACGACGAGCGGACCGTGATGCCGCTGGAAGGCCGGATCGAACGCCGGAAGGTGCTCGACGGGCTGATCAACGATTACAGCCGAGCCACCTAGCCGCTTCGGAGAACCCCCACCTCAAGCCCGATGCGATGATTATGAAGCGGTACAGGAACTCGACCTCATCCCCTGAACGAGGCGAAGACGTACACACGGTAGGCCGCCCCCTGCGACGTCCTGCCTGCTGGCCGACAGCGCAGGGAGGATTTGCCGCCTGCGCCACAGCCTGGCCAGGCACCGGCACCTCTGCCGCGCTCCGATGCCACCCGTAGGTGCCATCGAGACCGTCACCCGGGAGCCGGACGGCGCCATCGTGCTGCACCACCACGACACCCGCATCCGGCTCGGCGACCCGCGGCACGCTTCAGCTCGCGGGCGAGCCCTGGCTGCCGCGCTCCTGGCCCTGTCCTCCGAACATCCCTGATCGCCCTGGCCCGACCGCTGCTCTCCCCCCGTCCCGCGGGCGGTCCGCATTGGCCAGGAAGTTCGGATCACGTGAAGCACCGCCGCAGCCGGTGAGTGAGACCACCGTTCGCTTCTCACCACGCGGGACCGCGTCTCGCGTGATGCTCGGGTGCGTCCCAAGACACGATGAACGGTGGCGTCGGTTGGATGTGTCCTACACGTCCGGCTGGCGCGGTGGGAGAACCGGTCCGAGTACGAAGACTGATGGACGACCAACGCATTGCCGCTCTGCGGGAGTGGATCGAACAGGAGCGCTCTGGTAAGAGGGGCTGACCCTCACCCGTCCAAGTTAAGTCCAAGGCGTTATCAAGCGTGATCTTCTAGAACTGTGGGGCGGATGAGATCCATTCGCGGCAACACAGGGGGATCCAGCAAGTAATGGGAATGCTTCGTAAGGCCATGCCCGTCGCGACGGCGGTAGCCGCGCTGGCGATCGTGGCGATGGCGCCCGTCTCGGCGGCGTCGGCCTCGGCGGTGACGATCAGCGTTCAGCGCGCTCACGTCGAGACGGTGAAGGAGTGGCGGTCGAATTTCACCTGCCCGACGAACCAGGTGCTCACCGGTCGCAGCCACTACGGCGATGAGAACGCCGACACCACGTATTACTGCAGCTTCATCTTCATCAACGGTGAGCAGGTCATGGTGTCGCTGCTCGACTGGAGTACGGAGAAGAAGGAGAAGGACTCCTTCTACGAACCCGCGCTGGGGAGCACCGCGATCGCCGGGCGGATGCACACCGGTGACGAGAACGGCATGACGCGGTACCGCCCCGCGACGCTGTTCTGGCAGGGCCGGCAGGTGCAGTTGATCAGCAAGACCTGGAGCGGCATCTACAAGGAGAGCAACCACTCCTGGACCGCTGGACACAACCAGGTCATGACCGGCCGCCTGCACCTCGGGGACGAGAACGGCAAGACCCAGTACCAGTACTCGACGGTGACCTTCGTGGGCTGAACCCACAGACGTACTGGCACAAGAAAGCAGGAAAGACGATGACGAATCACCGCACGACCGTGTCCGCCGCGCTGGCCGTCGCCGCGCTGGCGGTCGTGACCATGAGTTCTCCCGCAGCGGCCGCCGATTACACGATCGAGGTCCGGGCCGGTTACACCAAGACGATGCCGTCCGAGACGAACTCCCAGTTCATCTGCCCGGTGAACCAGGTGCTCACCGGCCGCAGGCACTACGGCGATGAGAACGCCCCGACCACGTACTACTGCGGAACGATCTACATCAACGGGCAGAAGGTCTACGTGCACTCCGGTGACTGGACGCAGCCTCGCAAGGAGAGCGAGGGCTTTATCGTCGCCCCGGCCGACCATGTGCTGGTCGGCAGATGGCACGAGAAGGACGAGAACGGCCCCACGAGGTACCGCACCGCCGCGCTGTACTGGCAGAACCGCCAGGTGAAGGTGACCGGCCCGATCTGGAGCGACCAGTACAAGGAGAGCAGCCACACCTCGATGGCGCCCTCCGACCAGGTCATGACGGGCCGGGTCCATAACGGCGACGAGAATGGCAAGACCCAATACCAGTACTCCAAGCTGGTCTTCACGGACTGACCCGAGGCCACGCTGCGACATGGCTCTGCTCCTGCGCGGCCAGGGGCAGAGCCTGCGCGCGGACGGTGTCCTCATCGGCGGCCACCACGCGCGCGATCACCGCGACGGTGTTCCCCCGGCCGAAGCCAGCACGATCATTGCCCGCCGGTACCGGATCGAACTGGTGTTGCCCTGGCGAACGATCTGTTGCAGCTTCTGCCCTTCGGCGTCCATCAGTCTTCGTACTCGGACCGGTTCTCCCACCGCGCCTCTTCGCGCCAGCCGGACGTGTAGGACACATCCAATCGCCGATCAGAACGCCGGCTCCTCCCCGGCGGGTGTGGCGGAGCCCGCGGCCGTCGCTTCGGTCGCCGCGTCGGGGAACTGCGACTCGGCCCATGGCGGCGGCCTGAACCAGGCCCGGCGTTCGTCCTTGTGCCACTCCCCGTCCGGGTCCGCCACCATCGATTCGAATGGGCCGTCCTTCGTGAACACCGACTTGGCGTGGAAGACGCCGTTGCCGCGGTGGGCGCGGCCCTTGCCTCCACCCGGACCACGACGCCCGGCGTTCCGGCGGCACCCGTTCCGGAACCCGTGCACCCCCTCCCCCAGCCCTCCTACCGGACGCCTCCGTGGCTTCGCCACGGCGCAGACGACTGCTGCGCACGCTCGGCCTCGTCCTGCTCCTGGTCGCTGTCGCTCACCGCAGGACCCGTCCTCGGCGGCGGCTTCGCCGTGAGGGTGACTCGGCACCATCACGTGTCACATCGCCTGTCAGGAGGCCGCCCGTGTCCGTCGTGACCTTCCCCGGCCAGCCCGACTCCGTCCCCGACTCGGCCATCGGCTCGACGACCGTCATGACGACGATGGTCGCGGTCGAGCGCTTCCTCGACTCCCTCACCACGGTCACCACCCGCGTCGGCCACGCCGAGACACTCGCCCGGCTGACCGCCGTGGCAGGCCCGGCACATCCCGTCGCCGCCCTGACCCCCGAGCACTACGCCGCGGTGATGGCGTGGCCGCAGATGTGGGTGGAGAGGGCGAGGCTGCCCGCTTCGTCGATGATGTCGGCGGTGGTGGCGAGCTCGTCCATGAGCTGGTCGACGCACGGGTCGGCTGTCACGCGCGCGGGGGCGCGAGTTTCAGCTCGATGAAGTAGATGCCGGTCATGATGGGGGCGAAGTCGGCGACGACGCCCTTCGCGTAGTCACCGCCCTTGCGGAGCTTCACGGCGAGTGGGCGGCCCTCGTACTCGGCCGTGATTCGATAACGGCCGATGGGGACGTCCCCAAGGCCTGAGCCGTCTCCGTTTCGCGTCGCCATCCCGACGATCGGAGAGCCTTCGGAACCGTCGATCAAGGGGCCCTCCGGAGTGAGAGTGAGTTGTACCTTCTCCTCCTCCGGGAACGTGTCGAGGAAATCGGTGATGTCGAAGTCGAAGAGCACCTTGCCACCGTAGAAACCGAGATCATCGGGCTTTGCCCGAGAGTTTCCAGGTGAAGTTCCTGATCGCGCCGGTCGGGCCGGCGAAGGTGGCGTCGTCGTCGGGTGCCAGGCTGAGGGTGTAGTCCTGGCCGTTGTACTGCTTGGTCACGCTTGCCGTCGCGTGGGACGTCGCCCTGACGTCCGTGTCGAGCCGGTAGAAGCCGTCTCTGTCCGTTCTTATGACCGCGTTGCTGTTGTAGAGCAACTGGTTGTCGGCGACGACCTCGGCACCCTCGATGGGGCTGCCTGCCGCATCGACCACGCGCCCCTTCAGCACGCCGGGTTCAATGTCACCCATGGTCACCTGACCTTCGTTAGTGGTCCCGCATCCGGTGAGGGTCATCAGCAGGACGCAGATCATCAGCCGTCTTCCCATGTCGCAGCACGTTAAGATCATCGTCTTGCAGGTCACTTGGAGATGAAATCCGGATTTGTCGGTCTTGATCGACAACGTGCGCTCGGAAGCGGGCCAGCGCGTCGGCCACCGAGGGCAACCTACTCCGGGGGCGCCGACAGGGCGTCAGCGCTTTCCCCCGTAGATTCCCGGCGTCAGCCTGCGGCACTGCCCGGGTCGTCGTTCCCCAGCGGGCGCGCGAGCTGAACACGGACGCCTCTCACTGCAACGGCTGAGGTGGGGCCAAAGTCACCGGAACGTCACCAACCGGATACGCGATGCGCCGATGGTGGGGGCGAATTCGACGCGTGAGCGGGGCCTACTCACGCTCGTAGAACCAGCTGATCACCGGGATCAGCGTCGGGCAGATCATGGCCGGGGGGTTCACTACCGATCCCGGCGCAGGTTCCCACCCGGTGCTGAGCTCGCAAGCTCTTCCAGCTTCCGGAAGCGCGGGTGGGCGTGTCTCGCGGCTCCGGTCTTGTTCGTCGGCTCTCGGCCTGGCCCGATCTGAACAGCCGCAGCTGGCGCCTGGTGCTCGGCTCGGCGGTCCAGTTCATCCAGTTCGCTGCCATCGCTGTAGTGCTCATCCGCAGGAGAGACGGCATCATGCGACAAGAGACCGATGCCTGTGCCGGCGGAAGAGTCTGACTGGACAGGGAGATTTTCGCCTTCATCACGGCCGATGTGCTGTCCGCGTGCCGACTACAGCTTCGACGTCTCCCATGAAGGCATCCACCGACAAGGAGATCACGATGAAGTACATCATCCTCAGCTACGCCTCCCAGCAGCACTACGACGCCATGAGCGGCAACAGCGCGGAACTCGGCCTGAAGCCGGACGACTTCGCCGCCATGTACGCCTGGATGGCGGACTTCAACCAGTCCTTGGCTGACTCGGGCGAACTGGTGGAGACCAGGGCGCTGGCGGCCCCGGTCCACACCCGCCGGGTCGGCGGCCGTGACGGCGTGCCGTACGTCACCGACGGCCCCTATGCGGAGACGCAGGAGGTGCTGGCGGGCTACTGGGTCGTGGAGTGCGCGAGCTTCGATCGTGCGACCGAGATCGCTGCGCGGCTGGGAGAGTGCCCGGCCCCGCCGGGGCTTGCCGCCAACGCCTACGCCGATGTGCGGCCCCTCGTGGAGACGCCCCACGACCTGGAGGGATAGGGTGTGGAGAACCTACTGCGTGAGCTGGTGCCGCGGGTACTCGGTGCGCTGGTCCGCCGGTACGGCAACTTCGCCACCGCCGAGGACGCCGTGCAGGAAGCCCTTATCGCCGCCGCCGCGCAATGGCCGGACCACGGCGTCCCTGACAACCCGGCGGCCTGGCTGATCAGAGTCGCCTCACGGCGGATGACGGACCTGCTGCGCAACGAGCAGGCCAGGCGACGCCGCGAGGACACTGTGGCCGGATGGGTGCTGCCCGAGCAACAGCGGTCCCCTGCCGCCGACCAAGCGCACGCCGAAACCGACGACACCCTGATCCTGCTCTTCCTGTGCTGCCACCCTGCCTTGTCCGGGGAGGCGCAGGTCGCGCTCACCCTGCGCGCGGTCGGCGGGCTGAGCACCGCGGAGATCGCCCGCGCCTTCCTGGTCTCCGAGCAGACCATGACGCGCCGAATCAGCCGCGCCAAACTCCGGATCCGTGACAGCGGTCTGCCGTTCGCGATGCCGTCCGGCCCCGAACGGGCTGACCGGCTGGCGGCCGTGCTGCACGCGCTGTACCTGATCTTCAACGAAGGATACGTCAGTACGGCAGGGCCGCATCTTCAACGGGTCGAGCTCGCGTCCGAGGCCATCCGGTTGACCAGGTTCCTGCACCGCATGATCCCCGACGACGGCGAAGTGACCGGGCTGCTGGCGCTCATGCTGCTCACCGACGCCCGCCGTCCGGCACGCACGGGCACAGACGGCCGACTCATCCCCATGGCCGAGCAAGATCGCAGCCTCTGGCGCACGGAGGCGATCGCCGAGGGCGTCGCCCTCGTCACCGCGGCACTGCCTCGCGGCGTCCCCGGCCCCTACCAGCTTCAGGCGGCCATCGCCGCCGTCCACGGCGAGGCGCCGAGCGCCGAGCAGACCGACTGGCCGCAGATCCTCAGGCTGTACGAGCTGCTGCTGCGCCACGGCGACAACCCAGTGATGGCGCTCAACCACGCGGTAGCGGCGGCGATGGTGCACGGGCCGCAGGTGGCGCTCCCGCTCGTCGAAGCAGTAGCGGGCGACCCGCGGATGAGCAGGGACCATCGGGTGCCTGCCGTACGGGCTCATCTGTTGGAACTGGCCGGGGAGCCGGAAGCGGCGTGCGAACAGTACCGGGAGGCGGCGCGGCGCACCCCCAACCCGCCTCAGCAGCGCTACCTCAACGACAAGGCGGCTCGCCTGCGGCAATGAGCGCCCCCTCGGCCAAGTTGGCTCGGCTGGGTCGCGCAGGGCAGGCACCCAGCCGACCTTCGCCTTCCAGCTCTCCCAGACCTCCGGCCACAACCGTGCCGAACTCGAACGCCGTCTCGGCCACGCCAACGACCGCTACCTGCGGCTGCACACCAACCTGGTACGGGTTTGCGATCGCCGCGGGGGACGACCACCCAACGCTCGGGGAGGTCCACTGCGCGATCTGCGAGCCCTGCGGCATCGGCCTGCCGAGAAAGATCGACTTCTCGTCGGATTGGCGGTTCTGCGGGCTTGGCACTCGTGCCCTGCGCGAGCTGGAGACTCGCCACCCGACCCTGACCTGGTACACCACCGGCCAGTACGAATCCGCCAAGGGCTTCTATGAGCGCTACCGGCACGGCCCACCAGCTGACGAAGGGTCTTGGCCCGGGCCTGATGCGCGCCGTCCTGCCAGGCGTGCGCGCGCCAGCCCCTTCACAGTCATGAAGCTAGTAGTGCTTTGTTAGGTCTGCTTATGCGTGCTGCGGCGTGACGGTTTCAGCCTTCGATGGCAGGTAGGGCATGCGCCGGTCCAGGTCGCGAGCAGCAGTCGTAACTCGCGGATGACCTTGTAGAGGGTCAGACCGGCGCAGCCGCTTTCGGGTCGAGTCGCAGCATGGTGATGAACACGTGCGCGGCGGCGACAAGAGTGACGTGGCGATGCCGACCGGTCCAGGACCGGCCTTCGAAATGGTCCAGCCCCAGGCCGGTCTTCAGCTCGCGGCAGTCGTGCTCGATCCGCCGGCGGATCTTGCCGTACCGGATCAAGTCAGCCGGTTCGGTATCGGCAGGCAGGCTGGACAACCCGTACTTGACCAGCTCGCCCTCGCCATCGGGCCACTGCGCGATCAGCCACCGCTCAGGCAGAGTGCCGTCGCCGGCGCGAGCGATGCGGTGCCCGGCCGGCCGCACCCGCAGGAGGACGAACTGCGAGCTCATGGCTCCTTTGGAGCCTTCGCGCCAGGTGAGCGTGACCGCGACGTCGCGACCGGCTGCCCGGACGTGTTCGGCCAAGCTGACGGCGGTGTCGGGGTAACGCAGGCCGGTCCGAGTGGGAGGCCGGCCTCGGCCGGACCGGACCCGGGGCACTGCGACCACGTCTGGAGCGTGCGCGAGGGCGTCGCCTTAGACCTGCACCCTTGCTCGATCAGCGCATCGAGCATCTCCACCGCCATCATCCACTTGGGACGATGCCGCTCCTGTCCGGGGATTCCGCACCGGTCCCGTCGCGCGGCCACCTCAGGACCGGTGGCGGCATCACAGGCCTGGTCATCCCATGACGTGGGCACGAACAGCCGCCAATCGAGTGGACTGGACGCGGTGTCGGTGACTGCATGAACACTCACCCCCACCTGGCAGTTCGCCACCTTTCCCAGGGTGCCGGAGTACTGCGTTCTCCCTGTCGCTGCACCACACCGCCCAGCTGGCGGAAGCGGTCGAACGGGCACGAGCGCTGCTGGCGCCGGGCGGAGTCCTGATCGTCGACGAATTCGCCTGGGAACGCGCAGATCGCGCCACCGCGTCGTGGTTCTACGACATCGGCGCCGTGCTCTCGGAGCAGGGCGCCGCCGTGGCAGACCCCCACGCGGAATGGGTGGGCCGGCACCGCGACGAGCACCACCTGCACTCGGGCGACACCACGCTGGAGGCGATCCGCGCGGCCTTCGAGATCCGCGAGCTCGTACGCGCCCCCTACCTGCACCGGTACCTCACCGACCGGCTGAACGACGACGCCGACACCCGGCTGTTCACCTCTATCCAGCAGATCGAACAGCTCCCGATCGACAGCCGCGACCTGGCCGCCGTCGGACTGCGCCTGCTCGCCCACCCCGCGGACGGAGCGCGCCCCCGCTAGGGACTTTCGTCCCTACCGGCGGCGGTGCCGGTGCGCGATCGTGGAGCGGTGCAACAGCAGGTCACGCGGTCCGCGCCGACGAGCAGGGAACTGTCCCGAGATGAGGCGCTGCGGCTCTTGGGGAACGTCACCTTCGGCAGGATCGTGTTCATCAGCCGGGCGATGCCGGCCCTCCGGTTCGTGGCTCATGTCATGGACGGTGACGGCCTGCTGATCGGGCTGCCGTACGAGGCGGAGATCGCCGCGCTGCTGCAGCGGGTCTCCGGCGTCGTGTACGAGGCCGACGAGCTGGACGCCGCCGCCCGGACGGGGTGGAGCGTCGTGCTGACCGGGCGGGCCGGGCTGGTGGCGGACCCGCAGGAGCTGGAGCAGGCCCTGGCCAGGCTCCAGGCGTGGCCCGGCGAGCGGATCGACGTGGTGGCACGGCTGCGGCCGGAGCTGGTCACCGGGTTCGCGGCGGGCGCCGCCTGACGTCAGAGGTCGTTGCCGGCGTACGACAGGTTGAAGCTCTTGTTGACCAGAGGGAAGTCGGGGACGATCGCGCTGTCGAGCGCCACCGGGAGCGCGGGCCAGTTGAAGAAGGACGGGTCCACGATCTTCAGGCGGCTGATCGTCTGATCGGGCGCGAGCTCGACGCGATGGGCGATCGTGCCACGCCAGCCTTCGACGAGCCCCACGCCCGAGGAGCACCCTTCGAGGGACGGTGACGCATCCGGGGCCGCGGGCGTCTCGACCAGATGCGTGATCAGGGCGATGGACGTGGCGATCTCCTCGGCCCGGATCTGGAAGCGGGCCATCACGTCCCCGCCGGTCCGGTGGGCGGGGGTGAAGTCGCCGAGGTCGGTGAAGGGGTGCCGGCGGCGGGCGTCGAGGTCCAGGCCGCTGGCGCGGGCCACGTAGCCCAGCGTGCCGAGGTCGCGGGCGGCCTCGGCCGACAGGATGGCGGTGCCGGTGAAGCGGTCGGCGACGACGCTGTGGCCGAGGGCGAGCTCGGTGAGTTCGGCCACGTCGGCGCCGATGGCGTGCAGCATGTCGGGGTCGGGGAAGCCCCGCAGGCGGGCGCCGCCGAGGCGGACGGCGCCGCGCAGCAGCCGGTGCCCGGTGACCTCGGCGTTGAGGCGCAGGAGTTGTTCGCGGATGCGACCGGCGTGGGCGTGCAGGATGGGGAAGGCGACGTCGTTGCAGAGCGCGCCCAGGTCGGTGACGTGGTTGTAGAGGCGTTCCAGCTCCAGCAGCACGGCTCGGGCCTGCTGCGCCCGCGCGTCGGCCGGAGCTCCGGTGGCCTCTTCCACGGCCAGGCAGTAGGCGAGCGCGTGGCCGACGGAGGTGTCGCCGCTGACGCGTTCGGCCAGTTGCAGCCCGTCGGCGGGGTGGCGGCCCTCGAAGAGCTTTTCGATGCCCTTGTGGACGAACCAGAGTCTGGCCTTGAGCTTGATGATCGTCTCGCCGACCACGGAGAAGCGGAAGTGCCCCGGTTCGATGAGACCGGCGTGGACGGGGCCGACGGGGATCTCGTACACGCCCTGGCCCTCGACGGTGACGAACGGGTACGGCCCCTCGGAGTCGCCGAAGGCGGGCGGCGGCCCGGCGTCGTCGCGCATCGGGTACCAGCCGCGCGGCCAATGGTGGTGGCGCACCAGGCGGCGAGGGAGCGGGTGGTCGAGCGGGGTGATGCCGTACAGGTCGCGGATCTCGCGTTCGAACCGGCCCGCGGGGAAGGACAGGTGGGCCAGGCTCGGCACGGCCGGCTGCTCGGAGGGGAGCCGCAGCCGCAGCTCGGTACGGCGATCGGGGTCGCCGGCGACGAACAGGTACGCCACCCCGAACCCGTCCGCCTCCTGGCGCGCGGAGACCAGCGCCAGCCGGTGGCCGCCGGCCAGCAGGCGGGCGGCGTGGCCGGGCAGTTCGGCGGTGCCGACGTCGGCGATGGTTCGTGTGCTCATGGTGTTGCTCCGGCGATCGTGGCGGCGGCTTGCAGCAGGGGGCGCAGCGGCCCGAGCGTGATGCCCAGGACGGCGCAGGCGGCCAGGCCCGCCACCAGAGGGACGGCCAGGGTGGGCGGCAGCGCGACGGCCTCGCCGGGTCCGCCGCCCACGAGCATCGGCCGGACCTGGCGTCCGACGGCGGCGACGATGACGAGCATCAGCGCCAGGGCCGCCGCGACGGGCCAGCCCAGGCCGGCGGCGAAGCCCGCCCGCGCAATGCCCAGCTCGCTGGCGAACAGGCTGAACGGCGGGAGGCCGAGCAGGGCCAGCAGCCCCAGGGAGAACGCCCCGGCCGGCATCGGCGCCCTGGAGATGAGGCCGCGTACGGCACGGATCCGGGTGCTGCCGAGCGCCTGGTGGAGCTGTCCCGCGGACAGGAACACCACCGACTTGCCCAGCCCGTGCCCGAGGATGTGCAGCAGGACGGCGACCAGGGCGAGGGTGTTGCCGATCGCGGCGCCGAGGGCGATCAGCCCCATGTGCTCGATGCTGGAGTAGGCCAGCAGCCGCTTGTAGTCGCGCTGACCGATGAGCAGCAGCGCGGCCCCGGCCAGGGAGGCCAGCGCCACGATGACCAGCAGCGTACGGGTGAAGCCGGTGCCGAGCGCCGCGTCGGCGATGACCTTGACGCGCAGGACGGCGTAGAAGGCCACCGACAGCAGCCCCCCGGACATCAGCGCGCACACCGGGGCCGGGGCCTGGCTGTAGGCGTCGGGCAGCCAGGCGTTCATGGGCGCCAGCCCGGCCTTGGTGCCGAAGCCGAGCACGAGCAGCATGACCGCGATGCGCATCACGCCGGGGTCGAGCCGGCCCGCGTGTTCGGACAGCGCCGTCCAGTCCAGGGAGGCCACTCCGGCGTGGTCGCCGGCGTCGTGGGTCAGGACCAGGCCCAGCAGCGCCAGCGCGATGCCGACCGAGCAGATGACCATGTACTTCCACGCGGCCTCGGTGGCCTGACGGGTGCGCCGGTGCCCGACCAGGAAGGCGGTCAGGATGGTGGTCGCCTCGATGGCCACCCAGAGCAGGCCCAGGCTGGAGGCCAGGACGGCCAGCGCCATCGCGGCGACGAACGACTGGGTCAGCACGCCGTAGCGGCGCATCTCGCGCGGGCCGGTCTGCCCGGAGGCGAGCTCGGCCGCCAGGTAGGCGGGGCCGGCCAGCATGGCCAGCAGCGCGACCGTGCCGATGACGATCAGCATGAAGGCGCTCAGCGCGTCGCTGTGCAGCAGCCCCGCCAGCGCCTCCCGCCTCCCCGCCGCGGCCAGCGCGACGGCGCAGGCCAGCAGCCCGGCCGCGGCCGACGCGCCCAGCCAGGCGGTGACCCGGTTCCAGCCGATCAGGGCGTACGCGAGCGCGGCGGCCGCGGGCACCGCGACCGGGGCGATCACCAGCAGGCTGTCCATCAGTCGTGCAACTCCCGTAGCTCGTCCAGGTCGGTGCCGCCGAAGGCGGCCCGCATCCGGGTGGTCAGCACCTGCAGCACCAGCACGGCCAGCAGGACGTCCAGCGAGATCCCGAGCTCGACGACGAGCGGGACGCCGCTGGTGGTCAGGAAGGCGGCGGCGGTGATGGCGTTGTCCATCAGCAGGAAGCCCACCAGCTGTGACAGCGCCCGCCGCCGGGTCACCAGCACGAAGAACCCGATCAGCAGCACGGTCAGCGCGATCGGCACCGCGTGCGCGGCGGGGGTGGGCGACAGCCGTACCAGAGGCTGGGAGACCGCGTAGGCCAGCATCGCCAGCGCCGCCGCCACCAGCAGTGAGGTCGCCACGTTGACCAGCGGCTGTGTCTCGCGGCCCGCGCCGCTCGCCACCAGTGCGCGGCGCATCAGGTACGGCAGCAGCGCGGCGCGCAACGCACCCACCCCGAGACCGATCAGGACCAGTTCGAGGCTCCCCTGCCGGACGCCGAGGACGACGATCAGCACGGTCAGCGCCACGCCTTGCAGGGCGAACAGCCGCACGATCGGCGACAGCTCGTGCCGCCACAGCACCAGCACGCCCGTGAGCAGGAACGCCCCGCAGGCCAGGTCCAGGAGCTGGACGTACGTCGCATCGGTCATGTTCACGTCCATGTCTCAGGTCAGGAAGAAGGTAGCGGTGACGGCCAGCAGCGCCAGCAGGAACGAACCGGCCAGCAGTTCCGGAACGCGGAACAGCCGGAGCTTGGCCATGAACACCTCGCCGGCGGCGAGCAGCACCCCCAGCAGCCCCACCTTGACGACGAGCGCGACCATCGCCAGCGGCAGCGCGAGCACCCCCGCCCCCGCGCCCGCGATCCCCAGGGGGACGAACAGGCCGGCCAGCAGTCCCAGCAGCACCGACAGCCGCATCGCCGACGCCCACTCGATCAGCGCCAGGTCGGGCCCGGCGTACTCCAGCACCGTCGCCTCGTGGATCATCGTCAGCTCCAGGTGCGTGGAGGGATTGTCCACGGGGATCCGGCCGGTCTCGGCGAGCGTGACGATCGCCAGCGCGACCGAGGCGAGCACGCTCACCGGGGAGAGCACCGACAGCGGATGCCCGGCCGCCGCCGTCACGATCGCCCCCAGGCTCGTGGAGCGGACGCCGATCGACAGGGCGAAGGTCGAGACCAGGATCGTCGGCTCCACCAGCGCCAGCACGGTCATCTCCCGGCTGGCGCCCATCCCGCCGAACGCCGTCCCGGTGTCCAGGGCGCCCAGGGCCAGCGCCACCGACCCCAGCGCCAGCAGCGCGGGCACCGCGAACAGGTCCGCGACGCCGTCCAGCGGTGAGTCCGTGGTCACCAGCGGCACCACCGCGGCCACGACCAGCGCCGTGCCGGCCAGCAGCGGCGGCGCCGCGCGGAACACCCAGCCGGTGCCGCGTGGCGCGATGGGCTCCTTGCGCATCAGCTTGCGCAGGTCCCGCCACGGCTGGGCGATCCCGGCGCCGGCGCGTCCCTCCAGCCGGGCGTGGACCTGCCGCATCACCCCCACCAGCAGCGGCGAGCCGACCGCGACCAGGATCACCTGGAGCGCCGCTCCGATCACGCCCGTCATCGCAGCACCACCAGAACGATCAGCGCCGCGGTCAGCGCCCAGAACCCGTAGCCGAGATAGCGGTGGACGCTGCCGGTGGCCAGGCCACGGGCGCCACGCCCGGCGGCCGTCACGGCGGAGATCAACGGCTCGTACAGCCGGTGTTCGATCCGGTCAGGGATCCGCGCGTGGAAGCTCACGCGTTCCACCAGGTAGGCCGACTCCTTCATCGGGGTGACGTCCACGTCGCTCTCCGGCTCCAGGACGTCGCCGAAGACCCGCTGCAGCGGCTCGGCGAACGACGTGGCGGTGTACTCCATCCGCGCCGACATGGGCCCGGCGCCGCAGTCCCAGAGCCGGGCGGCGCGCCGTGCCCGCCGCGTCGCGCCCACCCGTACCAGGCAGAGGACGGCCACGACGGCGGCCACCAGGGCGACGGCGATCAGCAGCGGCGAGATCATCCCCGTGACCCCGGTCAGCCGCAGCGTCACCTGCCCGCCGGCCACGTCCCGTCCAGGGAACGCCACTCCGACCGCCCGGACGAGCGCGGGCAGGACCAGCGTGGGAGCCAGCGCCAGGGCCACGCAGCACGCCGCCGCGAGCGTCGTCGCGGCCAGCATGGCCGGCGGGCTCTCTCCGGCACGTTCGGCCTCCGCGCTGCGCGGCCGGCCCAGGAAGCCCACGCCGAACGCCTTGACGAAGGTGGCGATGGCGAGACCCGCCGACAGCGCGATCGCCCCCACGGCCAGCGGCATCGTCACCGCGCCCGCCACCCCGGCGGCGGGCTGCGCGTGGATGAGGCTCTGCAGCAGCAGCCACTCGCTGACGAAGGCGTTGCCGGGCGGCAGCGCCGAAGCGCACAACGCGCCGAGCGCGAACACGACGGTGGTGTACGGCAGCCGCGCGCGCAGCCCGCCGAGCGCGTCCAGATCCCGGGTGCCGGTCGCGTGCAGCACCGAGCCCGCCGACAGGAACAACACCGTCTTGAACGCGGCGTGGTTGACCACGTGGAGCAGAGCCGCGGCCAGCGCCAGCGCCGCCGGCACGGGAGCGTCGCAGGCCGCGAAGAAGCCCGCCGCGCCCACCCCGACCAGCACCAGGCCCAGGTTCTCCGTCGTGGAGTAGCCCAGCAGCCGCTTCAGGTCGGAGGCGACCGCCGCCTGAAGGATCCCGAACAGCGCCGACGCCGCGCCCGCTCCCAGCACCAGCAGCCACCACCAGGCGGGGCCGCCGTGCAGCAGATCCAGCCCGACCCGGACGACGCCGTACGCGCCCATGTTCACCATGGCCGCGCTCATCAGGGCCGAGACGTGACTCGGCGCCTCCGGGTGCGCCCGCGGCAGCCACACGTGCAGCGGCACGATGCCCGCCTTGGAGGCGAACCCGGCCAGCGTCGCCAGGAACACGACCGTCCTGGCGGCCGGCGACAGCGTGGCCTCGCGCAACTGCTCGAAGCTCTCCCCGCCGGCCCCGGCGGCGAACGCGACCAGGCCGACGAGGATCGTCACCAGGCCGAGGTGGGTCATGACCGCGTACCAGAGCCCGGCCCGGCCCACGGCCGCCCCCCGCCGGTACTCGGCCAGCACCAGCGGCAGCGACGACACCGCCATCAGCTCCCAGGCCAGCAGGAACGTGCTCACACTTGCCGCGGCGGGCACCAGCAGCATGGCCGCCACGAACAGCGGCAGCACCGACTGGAACACGCGTCCGTCCAGGCCGTGGGCGCAGTAGGCGATCCCGTAGATCGCCGCGCACACCGCCACGAACCCGGTGACCGCGATGAACACCCCGCTCAGGGGGTCGACCGCCAGCCGTACCCCGGCCAGCGGCAGCAGGTCCGGCAGCCAGGCCGACCAGCTCCGACCGGCCCCGCCCACCGCCGTCGTGCCTGCCTCTGTGATCGCGGTTGTGATCGCCGTCGTGCCCGCCGCCGCGGCGGCGGCGCCCGCGGCCGCCGTGCACCAGCCCGCCAGGTGCCGCCGCGCCCGGGGCGGTGCCAGCAGGGCGGTCACCGCGGCCAGCGCGCAGCCGGACAGCGCCGCCACGTACAGTGTGCCGACCGGGTTCATCGGCCCGTCAGCCCGCGCAACGCCGCCACGATCGCCGCGGGCTCCGGCGGGCACCCCGGCACCTCCACGTCCACCGGCAGCACGTCGGCCACCGCCCCGGCCACCCCGTAGGCTCCGGCGAACACCCCGCAGTCGCGCGCGCAGTCGCCCAGCGCGATCACCAGGCGGGGCTCGGGGACGGCGTCATGGGTGCGGCGCAGCGCCACCTCCATGTTGCGGGTCACCGGTCCGGTCACCAGCAGCGCATCGGCGTGCCGCGGCGAGGCCACCAGCCGCGCGCCGTACCGTTCGGCGTCGTACACCGGGCCGAACGCCGAGGCGATCTCCACCTCGCAGCCGTTGCACGACCCCGCGTCCACATGTCTGATCTGCACCGATCCGGCGAGTTCCGCCGCCTTCGCGGGCGGGTCACCCTCCTCACGGGCGGGCGCGGGCTCGGCCACCCGGCCCGTCTTCGCGATCTTCCCCCACAACCCCATCGTTGCCCCCTGCAACGCTCGCCGGCCACGATCACCCGGGCCGGGGCTGCCGTGCCGCGGCAGGCAGCCGCCCTGTCGGGAGAACACCTGGCCGGGCCACGCATGGATCACGCGCCTGCGCGATCGCCCCCTACGGCCCGACCGGCGGATCCCGGCGCCAGGCTATTCCTCAAGCGCGGCGGGTGGGGCTGACTTTGGCCAAAGGGCGGCCGGTGGAGTCCGGCATGGCCGTTCGTGCCCGGTCCGCGGCATTCGGCCTGGTGACGCACCCCGCGCCGAGGAGTCAGGCAAGGGCGGCGAGAACCTTGTCCTGGGTGATCGGCAGGTCGCGGACGCGGTGGCCGATGGCGTGGTGGACGGCGTTGCCGATCGCGGCGCTCAGGCCGGTCGTGGGAGCCTCGCCGAAGCCGCGGGCGCCGAGCGCCGGGCTGGCCGGGTCGGGCCGGTCGATGAACGTGAGGTCCAGGTCGGGCACGTCGGCGGCCACGGGCACCAGGTAGCCGGACAGGTTCGGGGTGAGGATACGGCCCAGGTGAGGGTCGGTCAGGGTGTGCTCGGACAGGGCGACGCCGATGCCCCAGATCACGCCGCCGACGGCCTGGCTGCGCGCGGTGCGCTCGTTGAGTACCCGGCCGGGGTCATAGACGCCGACGACGCGGCGCACCCGGACCTGGCCCAGCAGCCGGTGGACGGCGACCTCGGTGAACACCGCGCCGGTCGAGACCGCCTGGACCATCCGCTCGCCCGCCGGGCTGGTCACGCGGAGAGGCCGGCCGTGGCGGCGCAGCACGTCCCGGAAGCTGGTGCGGCGCGCGGGGCGGTCGAGATCGAACAGATGTCCGTCGGCGGCGCGGACGCGGGCGGGCGGCAGGCCGTGCAGCGGGCTGCTCTCGTCCGCCACGGCCAGGGCGATCACCTGGTCGCGGGCGGCGGTCGCGGCGCGGACGACGCCCGCGCCGGTACAGGGCACGGTCGCCGACGCCGACGAGGCCGGCGCCTGGGGGTAGGCGGAGTCGCCGAGGTCGAAGCGGACCTCGGCCATCGGCAGGCCCAGCACGTCGGCGCCGAGCTGCCGCATCACCGTGGAGGTGCCGGTGCCGATGTCGTGGGTGCCGGAGCGGATCCGTGCCGCGCCGTCCACGCCGATGATCACTTCGGCTCCCGCCATCTCCCGGCCGCCCGCGGTGTGGGCCACGGTGGCCATGCCCCAGCCGAGCAGCCAGTCGCCGTCACGCATGGAGCCGGGACGCGCGGCGCGGCGCCACCAGCCGAAGCGCTCGGCGCCCCGCTCGTAGCAGGTGCGCAGGTGGTTGCTGCCGTGCCGGACGCCGCTCTGCTGGTTGGTCGCCGACCAGTTGCGGATCCTGAGCGTGACCGGGTCCAGGCCGAGCGCGTAGCTCAGCTCGTCCAGGGCCGACTCCAGGGCGTGGCTGGTGACGGTGTCCGGCGCCCGGATGTAGACGGCGTTGGCCAGGTCCAGGGCGACGGCCCGCTGGGTGGTGCGCACGTTCGGGCAGGCGTACAGGATCCGGGTGATCCGGGCGCTGGTGACGAACCGGCCCTCGGTGCCGGCCACCTGCTGGGTGAGGGTGTGGTCGATCGCGGTCAGCCGCCCGTCGCGGGTGGCGCCGACGCGCACCACCTGGTGGGACGCGGCGCGGTGGCCGTTGCTGGTGTAGGACTCGGCCCTGGTCAGCACCAGCCTGACCGGGTGTCCGACGTGCCGGGCGAGCGCCGCGGCCAGGGCGATGCGCGGCACCGCGGACGTGCCCTTGGCGCCGAACCCGCCGCCCACGTACGGGGAGATGACGCGTACCTTCTCGCGGGGCAGCCGGAACACCGTCATCAGCCCTTCCTGGGTACCGGCGATGTTCTGGGTGGACTCGTGAACCGTGAGCCGGTCGCCGTCCCAGGCGGCGACGGTCGCCGGCAGCTCCATCGGGTTGTGGTGCTGCATCGGGGTGGTGTACGTCGCCTCGACCGTGACGGGCGCGGATGTGAGCGCGGCCTCGACGTCCCCGCGCACGTACACGTTGTCGCCCCCGTCAGGTCCCTGGGGCGGCAGGTACGCGGCGTCGAGACCGTCGGCGAGCACCGTCCGCGGGGTGTCGGCCCGGTAGCTCACCGCCACCAGCCCGGCCGCGTGCCGGGCCTGCTCCAGGGTCCGCGCCACCACGGCCGCGACGGGCTGGCCGGCGTACCGGATCAGGTCGTCCTGCAACGGCAGGAAATCCTGCGGGCGAGGCCGGGGCAGCCGGCCCAGGTTCTCGTGGGTGAAGACGCCGAGCACCCCGGTGGCGGCGGCCGCCTCGGAGACCTCGATCGCGGTGACGCGGCCGCGGGCGATCGTCGAGCCGACCAGGACGGCGTGCGTCACGCCGGGAACCTGGACGTCTGCGGCGTACCGGGCCGCGCCGGTGACCTTGGCGACACCGTCCACTCTCGCGACCGGCCGGCCGACGGCGTTCATCCCGCCCCCCGCGCGACCGGGCGCCCGACGGCGTTCATCCCGCTCCCCGCGCGAACTGCTCCAGCACCTCCGCCAGGGCCCGCTGGACCAGCTCGACCTTGAACGCGTTGTCCGCGCGCGGCCTCGCCTCGCGCACCAGGGCCAGCCCGGCGGCGCGGATCGAGGCCGGGCCCAGCGGGCGCCCGATCAGCGCCTGTTCGGCGGCGGGCGAACGCCAGGGCAGGGGCGCGACGCCGCCGAAGGCCAGACTCGCCTGCGCCACCTCGCCGTCGGCGGCCAGCCGGACCAGGGCCGCGACCGAGACGACGGCGAACCCGAAAGCGGCCCGGTCCCGTACCTTCAGATACCGCGAGCCGGCGGCCGGCGGCGTGCCGGGCACATCGATCCGGGTGATCAGCTCGCCGGGACGCAGGACGGTCTCCCGGTCCGGGGTGTCGCCCGGCGGCAGGTAGAACCCCGCCATCGGGACCCGGCGCGGGCCTTCGGCGTGCAGCGTGTGCACCGTGGCCTCCAGCGCGGTCAGCGCCACGGCCAGATCCGACGGGTGCACCGCGATGCAGTGTTCGCTGCCGCCGAGGATGGCGTGCCACCGGTTGCGGCCCTCGATCGCCGGGCAGCCGCTGCCCGGGGATCGCTTGTTGCACGGCATGGACGCGTCGCGGAAGTACCAGCACCGGGTACGTTGCAGCAGGTTCCCGCCGAGCGAGGCCATGTTGCGCACCTGCGGCGAGGCCCCGCCGAGCAGCGCCTGGGCCAGCACCGGCAGCCGTCGGCGGACGGCCGGGTGCGCGGCCACGTCGCTCATCCGGCTCAGCGCGCCCAGCTCGATCCCCGCCGGGGTCTCCCGCACGCCGTCCAAGGGCAGCGCGTTGATGTCGACCAAGTGGTCGGCACGCTCGACACCGTCCCGCATCAGGTTGAGCACGTCGGTGCCGCCGGCGATGAACCGCGTCCCCGGCCGCGCGGCCAGGCGGAGCGCGGTCTCGGCGCGGCCGGGGCGGCTGTAGGCGAAGTCGTCCATCAGGACAGCTCTCCGGCGGCCTGCCGGACCGCGGCCACGATGTTCGGGTAACAGCTGCAACGGCACAGGTTGCCGCTCATCCACTCCCGGACCTCGGCATCGTCGCCTGCATGCCCCTCGGCGATGCAGGCGACGGCCGACATGATCTGGCCGGGGGTGCAGAAGCCGCACTGCAGGCCGTCCTGGTCGATGAAGGCCCGCTGGACCGGATGCAGCTCCTCACCGCGTGCCAGGCCCTCCACCGTGGTGATGTCCCGGCCCTGCTGCATGATGGCCAGCGTCAGGCAGGACTTGATCCGCCGCCCGTCCACCAGCACCGTGCAGGCCCCGCACTCGCCGCGGTCGCAGCCCTTCTTGGTGCCGGTGAGCCCGATGCTCTCGCGCAACGCGTCCAGCAGGCTCACCCGTGGTTCGAGGAGCCGTTCATAGGTCACGCCGTTGACCGTGAGCGGGACCCGGCCAGGTCCCTTGACCGGCTTCCCGGCCTGATCCGGGCGGGTGCGCGACGGGGCCGCGGGGAGGGCGGCGATGGCCGCGCCGGCCTTGATGACGGCACGCCGGGTCGGCTCCGGCTCCGGCTCCGGCTCCGGCGATGGGATGGCTGTGCTGGACATTTCGGTCATGGCCTGTCTGTGATGTCCGGCGGCAGTACGTAGCCTAAGCTGCCCGTTCGTCGGGAAGCCGGACCGCCGCGCGGGTGTCGAGAACGCGACAGCGGGTCCGTCCTGGGTTCGTCACAACGATCCGCTGACCGACGACGGAGGAGCAACCGTGCATCCGAACGAGACTGAACCGGCCGACCAGCCAGGAACTGCTGGCTCGCGACCTGACCCGCCTGGCCAATGTCGCCAAGGACGGCACACCTCGCCATGTTCCCGCGGTCGTACCGCGACATGTCCGAGCGGCGGGTCGGCTCGCCCTGCTCATCCGCCTCCAGCACGTAAGCGATCTTCTCGTCGACGAAGCCGTCCTGAGCCAGCGTGGCTGTCAAGCGCACACGGATGCGAGGAACTCCGTCGGTGGTCTCGATCGACATGTGGGAGAAGTTCGGGGGAACTGAGGCGTGCTGCCCGTCGGCCGCACGGCCTTTCGAAGCTGGTTCCGGGTAGACGGCTGCCCCTCTCCCGTGCGGATGACGGCGTGCCTGCACATCAGAGCAGTCTGCTCCCAGACGCCCGCCAGAGGCGATATGCGGCCAGATGGCCGCGCGGCAAGGCGGAGACCGGCAGCGTCCCGGGCGGGCGGTAGCCGTCGGATTCGGCTTGACCCTTGCCACCCAGGTGGGCGTCGATTCGCCCTGTCCGACACGGTCCTGAACGCGGTGGGGCGATCCTCACGGGCGTGCTCGCGTGATCATGCCCACCGCATCGTGCCGGACCGGATGGCCGCGACACGCCCCGCGCTACCCGACACGGCCGCGACCGAGGGTGTGCCGCTACCCCATCCGGCTAGCGCCGACCGTGACCAACAGGGCCGCCCCGGGGTCAGCGCTCGATACGGGACACCTACCTGGATCCGCCCTGCGATCAGTGCGGTCAGGTAGCGGCACCGTGCCGAACGCCGCCCGACCGCACCCAGCTCGCCGCAGCGTCGGCTCGATCGAACAGCGCCCGAAGAGAAGGAGACAGGACACACGATGGCTGAGGGACGTACGTTCAAACGCTGCTCGTGCCGCGACGATGACGGCAAGGCGTTCGGGCAGAAATGCCCCAAGCTGCGCGGCCCCGGCGGTGGGTGGAGCTACCGGCACGGCATCTGGAACTACCGGATCGAACTCCCGCCCACCGCGGACGGTAAGCGGCGCGGGCCGCTGCGCCGCGGCGGCTTCGCCTCCCAAGACGCCGCCGAAGCCGAGCTTGGTCAGGTGCGTGACCTGCTGGCGCTGGCCGAGACCGGCACGCTTCCGACTCTGGAGACGGTCCGCCGCAAGATCAAGACTGGGCAGCATCTGAACCAGGAGATCATCGTCGAGCAGTGGCTGACCGAGTTCCTCCACCGTAAGCGGAGGATCGAGGAGACGACCCGCCGCTCCTATGAGAGCCACATCCGCCTCTACCTCACCCCGTATCTGGGGCGGCTGCGGTTGGATCAGCTCAAGGTCAGCGACATCGCGTTGATGTTCGAGCAGATCGAGGAGTTCAACGACACCATCGCCGAACGCCGCACCGACCCCGACCCGCAGGTACGCGAGAGCGTCAAGTTCCGGCGGCCGATCAGCATCGCCACCATGCACCGCATCCGCGCCACCCTCCGCCACGCGCTCAACATGGCCATGCGCCAGGACCGGCTGATCGACTTCAACCCCGCCGCCGTCCTGGAGATGCCCGCCCACGTCCGGCCCAAGCCACTGGTGTGGACCGAGGACCGGGTCCACGCCTGGCAAGCCGACTTCGCCCAGCACCGGGAGGCGGAAAAGCAGCGCCGGAGCGGGCAGCGAGTCAACCCGATCGACGCCTACACCAGCGCTCCCCGCCCCTCCCCTGTCATGGTCTGGACGCCCGCTCAGACCCGCGTGTTCCTCGACCATGCCCGCCGCCACCGCCTGTTCGCCCTGTATCAACTGATCGCGCTGCGCGGGCTACGCCGAGGCGAGGCATGCGGACTACGGTGGAAAGAAGTCGACCTCGACGGCCACAGTCTGACGGTGAACTGGCAGCTGGTGCAGCTGGCCTGGCAGGTCCATGAGGGCACACCGAAGACCGACGCCTCGGTCCGCACCATCGCTCTGGACACCGATACGTGCCACGTGCTGCGTGCCCACCGGCAGCAGCAACTGCAGGAACGCCTGGTCATGGGCGAGGCATGGGTCGACACCGGGTTCGTGTTCACCCAGCCTGACGGCAACCGCCTGCACCCCCAGCACGTCTCCGATCAGTTCCTGTGGCTGGCCTACCTGGCCGGCCTGCCACCCATCCGGCTGCACGACCTCCGGCATGGCGCCGCCTCGCTCATGCTGGCCGCCGGAGTGGACATGAAAGTGGTGCAGGAAACGTTGGGCCACACATCCAGCGCGTTCACCGCTGACACCTACACTTCCGTCTACCCGCAGGTGGCCACCGCGGCGGCCGAGAAGACCGCCGCCCTGCTGTTCGGCAAGGAAGACCAGGCCGAAACCGGGAGAGTCGTCTCGCTGAGGAGCTGACAGTCGGATTAAGCATCCGGCCCCGCATGCGCCGCCTGCTCGCGGCGAGGCGGGGCCGCTGTTCTTGCTGAGCCGGCCCGGGATGGCGGATGATCATGGTGTGCAGGGTTGGTGCGACCGAGCACGCACGGAGCACGCAACCGCTAGACGAAAATTCTAGAACGCATCCGACGCCGCGTTATCGCAGGTCAGGCCATGATCAAAGCGCGCCCTGCAGGATTCGAACCTGCGACCGTCGGATTAGAAGCGAGATCTTTTAGTGTCGGACACTGACGTTAGATGACGCTTCGTCCCACCTCAGCGTACTTCGCGTGTCAGGCAGTGCCGGGTGCTGACAGCGTGTGACGGGGCGTATGAGCACGCGCCGAGCACAGCGGACGCCCTATTGAGCACGCCAGGCGGGGCACCACACCGCGAATACCGTGCCCAGAAACACGCCGGTACTAGGAACAGATGCCTGTCGCTGTGCTCAGCACGTGTTCCAACATCCGGATGCTCCGCCATGTGCCTGCGCGGACAGGCCTTCTTCCTTCCTGTGATGGCGGAGTCTGCGGCCTCGTCACCCACCGGCTTGAATCCCCTGAATTCTGTGAAGACTTTGGTGTGCCCTGAGCTTGATGGAGTCCATGCCAGGTAAGTCCCCCCACCCCGCCGAGCGGTGCGGATGGTCGCCGAGGTGCGACCGGATTACCCGACCGAGTGGAGACACTGTGTACCTGGGTCCGCCAGGCGCAGATCGACGAGGGCGGCCGACCCGGCCGCACCACCGATGAGGCGGCCGAACTGAAGCGGCTGCGCCGAGAGAACGCCGAACTCCGCCGCGGTCACGGCCAGTGCGGTGTCCTCCACCGGCAACAGGCCCTTCCAGCCCAGGTGGGCAGCGTTCGAGTTCGTCATGCCACCAGCGTCACCCTTGACCTTAGGGTCAAGGTCAAGTCGCGTTCCCGTGTACTCCGGCACGACAGGTGCGCGGCCTCCAAGGGCGTGCATCCAGCACAACACAGGCGAGTCCCGGCGACGCACAGCTCGTGTCAGCGCCCATGTCAGCACGACGACGGCCCGGTGTCAGTGCGGTCGGCGAAGGTGGACGTCATGAACGGTTCAGCGACTGAGGCCCGGGGAGATCCGCTCGGGCGATCCGACCTGAGCCGTCCAGCCCTCCGGGCATCGGCAGGGACCGCATGCCGCCGGCTCGGCCCACCGGGTCGGCACCGACGGCTCCATCGCCCTGACCTCCGCCACCGGCCTGGGCGGGCACGTGCTGGCCAAGGCGCCCAAGGGCGTGAAGTGGGGCAAGACCGTGGCCGACTTCGCCGACCAGAGTGCTGCCGGCCTTGACGGCCTCGATGAGCCTGCTCAAGCGGGAGGATCCGGCAGAGGCCGACCACTTCCGCAGCACCATCATCGTCGCCCTCGACGCCGCTTGACTCAAGGCCCGCAAACGCACCTGGGCCTCCTGGTACGCGACCTGATCGATGGCCCATACCCATCCCGATCGCCCATCCCGATCGCCCATCCCCGAATCACCGGACGAGCGCTTCGCATGAGCGCGACAACAGAGACGAGAAGCCATGAAGACCCCGTCCTCATCAGCGACCCAGGCACGCATCTCCGGCGTGCACCCGCGCCCGGCCGGC
>NZ_JBEYTJ010000062.1:0-37959 GCF_040642995.1 Nonomuraea sp. NPDC047529
CGACCCCCGGCGCGGCGCGGCGTTCGCCCGGCCCGCGGCGGCGAACGAGGCGGGCGGCGCGCGGCGGCTGCCCGACCCGGTCCGCGAGCTGGTCGCCGAGCGGGTGTCCGGCTGGGACGGCGTCCCGCCGGGCCCCGGCAACGGCTGGGCCGCGGAGGCCGCCGCCGCGCTGCCGCCCGCGCAGCGCCCGGCCGCCCGGCTCGCGCTGCTGACCGCGCTGGCCTCCCACCAGGTGGACCGGCGGGTGGTCGACGAGTTCCGGGCCGCGCCGCCGGACTCGGCCGCGCCTGCCGGGGCCGCGCTCGTCGAGGTCGTCTCCTGGGCGGCCATGACCGCCGCCCGCCGGACCGGCGCCTGGTGCGCCCCGCCCGCCGCCCGGCCCGGCACCCCGCTTCCGACCGTATCGACAGCCGACTGAAAGGAACGAGGACGTGACCGAGCTAGAGGTAGTGCTCGACGACCTGGCGGCCGACGGCGACCAGCTCGACGCGCTGGTGTCGGGCCTGGACGCCCAGCAGTGGAAGCTGCCCACCCCCGCGCCCGGCTGGACGATCTCCGACCAGATCGCCCACCTGGCCTTCATCTTCCGGCTGGCCACCGCCGCCGCCACCGACGCCGAGGCGTTCAAGGCCATGACGGCCGGCGCGGAGAAGAACTTCGACGGCGCGGTGAACGCCGCGCTCAAGGCGTTCGAGAACGACTCGCCGGACACGCTGCTGGCCAAGTGGCGGGCCGGACGGTCCGAGGTGCACGCGGGTCTGGCCGCCGTGCCCGCGGGCCAGGTCGTGCCGTGGCTGGTCAACCCGCTGCCGCCGATCGTGCTGGCGTGCGCGGGCATCATGGAGACCTTCGCGCACGGGCAGGACGTCGCCGACGCGCTCGGCGTCCGGCTGGAGCGCACCGACCGGCTCCGGCACCTGGTCGTCTTCGCCGTGCTCACCCGGGACTTCGGCTACCTGTCGCGCGGGCTGACCCCGCCGGCCGAGGAGTTCCGCTTCGAGATCACCGGCCCCTCCGGCGAGGTGTGGGCCTACGGCCCCGAGGACGCCGCCCAGCGGGTCAGCGGCCCGGCCGAGGACTTCTGCCTGCTGGTGACCAGGCGGCGGCACCGCGCCGACCTGGCGGTCACGGCGACCGGCGCCGAGGCCGACCGCTGGCTGGACCTCGCGCAGGCCTACCGCGGGCCGGCGGGCGCCGGCCGGCGTCCCGGCCAGTTCGCCCGCGCCGGCGTCTGAGCAGGGCTTCCCGAACCGCGGGCGCGCCCGTCCGGAACTCCCCCAGTCCCGGGCGCGCCCGCTTCTCACGCCCCGACCTCCAGCGCGCGGCGGTCCACCTTGCCCGAGGCCGTCTGCGGCAGGCGCTCCACGAACGTGATCTTCCGGGGGAACTTCTGGGCGGCCAGCCGGGCCCGGACGAACGCCTTCAGCTCGGCCGCCTCCACCTCCGCCGACGCCACCACGTACGCGTGCGGCCGGGTCAGCCCGCGCAGCCGGTACCCGACGACCGCGCACTCGACCACGGCCGGGTGCTCGCGCAGGCAGTTCTCGATCTCGGCGGGCGCGACCCAGGACCCGCCGACCTTCAGCAGGTCGTCGGCCCGTCCCTGGTAGCGGAAGTAGCCGTCGGCGTCCCTGGTGACCAGGTCGCCCGAGCGCACGGTCCGGTCGCCCACGAACGTGCGGGCGGTCCGCTCCGGGTCCTGCCAGTACTCCAGCGCGACGGCGTCGCCGCTGACCTCCAGCCGTCCGGTGCCGCCGTCGGGGACCTCCCGCCCGTCGGGGTCCACGACGCGGGCGCGGTAGCCGGGGACGACCTGGCCGAGTGTGCCGGGCCGCACCCGTCCCGGGCGGTTGGACAGGAAGATGTGGTACGCCTCGGAGGAGCCGAGCCCGTCCACGACCTCCACGCCGAAGGTGTCGCTCCAGCGGCGGTGCAGTTCGGGCGGCAGCGCCTCGCCCGCCGACGTGCACAGCCGCAGGCTGCTCAGGTCCTGCCGGGCGGCGTCGGGGTGGGCCAGCATGGCGCTCATCATCGTGGGCACGTTCACCAGGACCGTGGGCCGGTGCTCGGCGATCAGCTCGAAGATCGTCTCGACCCGGCTGCGCTCGGGGAAGATCACGCCGGTCGCGCCGACGCCGAAGGGGAACAGGGCGGTCAGGTCGCGGGCGTAGCCGAAGAACAACTTGGGCACGGGCAGGACCACGTCGTCCGGGCGCAGGTCCAGCACGCCGCGGGCGTAGGAGTCGAAGCTGACGTGCGGGCTCCTGGCGGGCAGCACGCAGGCGCGCGGCGCGCCGGTGCTGCCGGTGGTGAACTTCCACAGCGCCACGTCCTCGGCGGCGACCGGCACCGCGTCCAGCCGGGCCTCCTGCGCGGCGACCAGGGTGTCGAAGTGGTGCTCGCCGGGGCGCAGCAGGTGGCGCGGCACGCCGGTGACGAGCAGGCCGGTCAGCCCCGCCGCGCGCAGGCTCTCCAGCGCGGACGGCCCCGCCACCACCAGCCGCGGACGGGCGTAGCCGGCGAAGTAGCGGTAGTCCTTGGGCCGCAGGAACGTGTAGACCTCGGCGGTGACCGCGCCGATCTTCTGGGCGCCGTACCAGGTGGCGACCGACTCCACGCTGTCGTCGGCGGCGATGAGCACCCGGTCGCCCCGGCGTACGCCGAGCTCGCGCAGCGCGTTGCCGGCGCGGTCGGCCAGGGCGCGCAGCGTGGCGTAGTCCACGCGGCCCTGGCGGGTGACGAGCGCGGTCCTGGCGCCGTCGGCGCGGTCGAGGAATCGTGCGGCGATGTTGAAAGAGTCCATGACAGGCCTTCTCGCTGCTCTGCTCGCGGGCTGGTTGCGTCTTCCACGGTGCCGGGTGAGCGAGGCGCGCAGGGGGTCCGGCGGCGTCAGCAAGCTGGCAGACGTGGCAGCTTGCTGACGGTTTCTCCCGGATTGCGGGATGGCTGCCGGAGCGTTGACGGGCTCGTCCGGCCACGCGTGTACTGATGGTGCGGCGGCCGCGACGGCCGTCGCGCTGCGGAGGAGAAGCGATGGCATCCACGCCCGCGGGCTCGTGGCCGGTGACGGAGACGACCGGTGAGGCGACCGGTGAGACGGCCGTTCCGATGGCCGACTCCCTAGGTGGCACCGTCCATCTGGCCTGTGCCGAATCGCCGCGGGACGAGCTGGCCGTCGTCGTCGCCGGCTTCTCCGGCTACGAGGCCCAGAGCAGGGCGCGGGCCCTGGCGCGGCTCGCCGCCCTGCGCCGCCTGCGCCGGCTGCCCGGCGACGGGCGCCAGGCCGCGTGGACGGGGACGGAGCTGCGCCTGTCGGACTTCGTCGCCGACCCGCCCGCGAGCCTCAGGCTGCACGTGCCCGGCACCGGCCTGCTCAGCGGGCGGCGCTACCGGCTGCCCGTCGAGGTCGTGTGGACGGGCGGGCACGAATGCCTGGTCGAGCCGGCCACGAGCGGCGTGGTGGACAGCGGCGTGCCGGAGGCGATCGCCGAGGTGGTCGCCCACGACGTGGTGGCACGCTGGTGGGCCGCGCCGCGCGAGCCGCTGCTGCGGGTCTCCGGCGCGCTGGAGCGCCTGCTGCCGCCCGGCGTGACGGCCGCGGCCGCGGGGCTGGGGCTGCGGATGTCGGCGTTCGTGTTGTCGGTGCCCGATCTCCGGGTCGCCCTGGTGACCGTCGGCGGCGAGGGCGCGACGCTGGCCGCGGCGGCCGGCCGTACGGTGAAGTCGGCCGTGTGCGAGGCGTTCCTGCGCGCGATGGCGGCCAAGGCGCAGCCGTGGAGCACGCTGGAGCTGCCCGACTGCCTGCGCCGGTTCGCCGTGTGGGAGCGGGAGGCCGACTATGCCGCCCATCTGGAGCGGCTGGCCGTCGACGCCGATCCCCGGCTGGTCGACGAGGTGAGCGGGCTGCGTCCGTCCGGCTGGCCGGAGATCGCCGCGCGCCGGTTCGGGCACGAGCCCGTCGCCGTGCGGGCGGACGGCGACCGCGGCGAGGTGATCAAGGTGCTCTGCCCGGGGGCTCTGTGCTACCGGGCGGCGTCCGGGGCCACCGTGCTGCCCTGTCCCGTGCCCTGACCTCCGCCGGGAAAGCGCAACCTGCGAGGAGTGCCGGCCGCCTGGATTCCGATAATGGAACTGAAGCTCCGGCCGCCGACCCCCGGGAGGTGGGGCGTGGATCTGTCCGTCATTGGAGTCACCCCCGAAGCGGAGGCGGTCTACCGCTACTTCCTGCGCCATCGGGGCGAGAGCGTCGGCTCGGTGCCCGAGGCGCTCGACCTCGATCCCGAGACGGTGGAGTCGGCGGTGGAGACGCTCGACCGGCTCGCCATGCTCGACCTGAACGACCGCCACCGGGTCACCGCGACCGAGCCGCGGGTCGCCATCGAGCGCCTGGTCGAGCAGCGTCTGGAGGAGCTGAACGCGGAGATCCGCCGGGTGTTCGGCGCCCGCGACGCCATCTCCAGCTTCCTGGAGGACAAGCGGGAGGGCGACCGCTCCAATGCGGTGCTGGACATCGAGCGGGTCGAGAGCGGCGCGCGGGTCCGCCAGCGCCTGGACGACCTGGCCTTCTTCTCCTACAAGGAGACGCTCTGCCTGCACCCGGGCGGCCCGTTCAACGAGGTGATGATCGAGTCGGCGCTGCCGCTGGACACGCGGTCGCTGCGGCGCGGCCTGGCCCTGCGCGAGATCTTCCATCCCAAGGCGCTGGAGGACCAGCGCATGGTGTCCTACCTGCGCGAGCTGGCGCACCTGGGCGCCGAGATCCGCGTCACCGACCAGCCGATGGACCGCATGCTCATGTACGACCGCAGCGTGGCCGTCGTGCCGATCGACCCCAAGGCGCACTCCACGGGCGCGCTGCTGGTCCGCGAGCCCGGCCTGATCTCCCAGCTCGTCATCTACTTCGAGGGCCTGTGGAAGGCGGCCGTGCCGCTGGCCGACCACCTCGACCCGCCCGGCGAGGAGCCGACGCTGTCGAAGATGGAGCAGCGGGTGCTGGCGGTCATGGCCACGGCCGACAAGGACGAGATCGCCGCCCGCGAGCTGGACATCTCGGTGCGCACGTACCGGCGTTACGTCGCCGACCTCATGGCCAGGCTCGGCGCGGTCAACCGCTTCCAGGCCGCGCTGCGCGCCAAGGAGGAGAACTGGATCTGATCCCGTTCTCCCCGTCGCTTCCGGCGACCTGGCCCCTCGGCAGGTGGCATCGTGTCCCGGATGATCGAGATACCGGAGGCGTTCGCGCGGGCCACCGTCGAGCGTGAGGGAGAGCCCGGAGCGGCGTGGCTGGCCGAACTGCCCGGCATCGCCGGCGAGCTGCTGGACCGCTGGGGATGCGTGCCGGACGGCGAGGTCCTGCACGGAGGGGTCGGGATCGTCGTCCCGGTGCGACGGCGGGCCGGGGAGGCCGCCGTGCTGAAGGTGTCGTTCCCGCATCCCGGCAACGTCCACGAACCGGACGCGTTCGCGGCGTGGGGCGGGCGCGGCGCCGCACCGCCGCGTCACGCGGTGGACGCCGCCGTGGCGACCGTCCGGGAGCTGGGCCGCGTCCAGCCGGACCTGCTCGTCCACGGCGATCTGCACGCCAGGAACGTGCTGCGGGCCGATCGTGAGCCCTGGCTGGCCGTCGACCCCAAGGGGTACGCGGGAGACCCCGCCTACGACGGCGGCACGCTGCTCAAGTCCCGCGCGCTCACGCTCCTCGAAGCGGACGACCTGGGCAAGGCGGTCCACCGCGTCCTGGACGTCTTCGCCGAGGCCGCGGAGGTCGATCGCGAGCGGGCCCGGCGCTGGGCCCAGTTCCACGCCGTCCAGGCCGCGTTCTGGGGGCGCCGCCACGGCTTCCGCATCGCCCGGGGCGGCGCCCGCCTGGACCGGCTGACCGAGTTCGCGGACCACCTGGCGGAGCTGCTCACGGAAGGCCGGTGACATCCGGCCTCCGCCGGATGGATCGGCTTTAGAAGTGGCGGGCCGGCGTGGGCTCGGGTCGGCGTCCGGCCGGTGGCGTGGGCCCGCGAGAACGACGAGAACCCCCGCGTCCCGGTCGCGGGGGTTCTCGTCGTTTACCCGGTCTTTTTCCTTCGGCAGACCTCCTCGGAGAAATGTACGGTCAATTCCTTTCCGGTGTCGGGGCTCTTTACGGCCAGGTGTTGCCCTGCGGGGAGGGAAGCGGGGTGGGAAGCGGCCAGGTGTTGCCGTCGGGGCCGGCCGGCGCGGGCCAGGTGTTGCCCTCGGCCTGCACCGCGACCGTGTCAGCGGCGGCGGTGGCGGCCTGCGCGGCGGTGGCGCCCACGGCCCAGACGAGCATCCCGGAGACAATCGCGATAATCCACTGGGAAATCCTCTTGGCAACAATGTCGTTCGTCATTTCACTGCCTTTCTCTGCGGTCCGTCTCACTGTTTCCCTTGCACTTCCCACTTTGCGCGGCGGCGAGGCCGTGAACCAGGCTTCGGCGAGGCAGCAAGCTGCAGGGCGTTTCCGCTTCCTGCCACGTCCGGCGCGGTCAAGCACTGCAGGAGGTGACATGAACCGGTCATCGATCTTTAACTGGACGTACCGGAAGAGTCCGAGGAGGAAGCGATGACCATCTCCCCCGAGGTCCTCCAGGAAGCGCCGCCCTCGCCCATGGACCGCCTGCGCGAAGAACTCGCCGACGCGCGCGCGGACGTCGCGCGCGGCCGCCCGCAGGCCGTGGAGCGGCAGCACTCGCTCGGCAAGCGCACCGCGCGCGAACGGCTCGACCTGCTGCTGGACGAGGGCTCGTTCCTGGAGATCGAGATGTTCCGGCGGCACCGGGCCCAGGGGCTCGGCATGGAGGCCCAGCGGCCGCACACCGACGGCGTCGTGGCAGGATCCGGCACCATCGACGGCCGCCGCGTCTTCGTCTACGCCCAGGACTTCACCGTCTTCGGCGGCTCGCTCGGCGAGGCGCACGCGCAGAAGATCCACAAGGTGATGGACCTGGCGTTGTCCAGCGGGTCGCCGTTCATCGGGCTCAACGACAGCGGCGGGGCCCGCATCCAGGAGGGCGTGCTGTCGCTCAACGGCTACGGCGGCATCTTCCAGCGCAACGTGCAGGCCTCGGGCGTCATCCCGCAGATCGCCGTCGTGCTCGGGCCGTGCGCGGGCGGGGCGGCCTACTCGACGGCGCTGGCCGACTTCACGTTCATGGTGCGCGACACCGCCCAGCTCTACCTGACCGGCCCGGACGTGGTGGAGGCGGTCACCGGCGAGCGCATCACGCACGCCGAGCTGGGCGGCGCGCAGGTGCACGCCACCCGGTCGGGGCTGGCCACGTTCGTGCACGACGACGAGGAGAGCTGCCTGGCCGCGGTGCGCGACCTGGTCTCCATGCTGCCGGGCAACAACCTGAGCCGCCCGCCCGCGCTGCCCGCGCGCGGCGCGGCCGGCGACGCCCGGCCCCGGCTGGCCGAGATCGTGCCGGTGGAGCCGAACAAGCCCTACGACATGCGGCTGGTCATCGCCGAGGTGGTGGACGACGGCGACTACCTCGAACTGCACCAGAGCTGGGCGCCCAACGTGATCTGCGCGCTGGCCCGGATCGACGGCCAGGTCGTCGGCGTGGTGGGCAACCAGCCGACGGTCCTGGCCGGCGTCCTGGACGTGTCGGCCGCGGAGAAGGCGGCCAGGTTCGTCAGGTTCTGCGACGCCTTCTCCATCCCCCTGGTCACGCTCGTGGACGTGCCGGGCTTCCTGCCGGGCAAGGAGCAGGAGCACGCGGGCGTCATCCGGCACGGCGCCAAGCTGCTGTACGCCTACTGCGAGGCGACCGTGCCGCGCGTCCAGGTCATTGTCAGGAAGGCGTACGGCGGGGCGTACATCGTGATGGACTCCCGCTCGATCGGCACCGACCTGTCACTGGCCTGGCCGACCAACGAGATCGCGGTGATGGGTGCCGAGGGCGCGGTCAACATCATCCACCGCAAGGAGCTGGCCGCGGCGGCCGACCCCGCCGCCCGGCGGGCCGAGCTGCTGGAGCAGTACACCCGCGAGCTGGTGCATCCGGCGTACACGGCCGAGCGCGGCCTGGTCGACGCCGTGATCGACCCGGTGGAGACGAGGTCGGCGGTGGCGCGCGGCCTGGCCATGCTGCGCGACAAGCGCAAGCACGTGGCGCCCCGCAAACACGGCAACCTTCCCTTGTAGGGCTTCCCGTCAGTTCCCCTGGTCGGAGCAGGGGACGGGCGCGGCCGTCCGGGTGCGCGGGCCGGGAAGCCTGAGTGCGGCCAGGACGCCCGTCAGCATGACGGCGCCCAGGACGAGGACCGCCGCGCGCATCCCCTGGGCGGAGGCGTCGCGCAGGGCCTGCCCCGCGAGCCCTTCGATGCCGTGGTTGGCGACGGCCACCAGGACCGCCAGGCCCGCCGCGGTGCCCACCTGCAGCGCGGTGGAGGCCACCCCGGAGGCCAGGCCCTGTTCGTCCGCCGGGACGCCGGTGCCGGCCGCGATCCACATGGCCTCGTACGTGATGCCCATGCCCAGTCCGATGACGACGACCCCGGGCAGGACGGTGAGGAGCGAGCCGTCCCCCTGCATGCCGGGGGCCAGGAGCACGGCGCCCACGGCGTTGACGACGATGCCGGCGATCAGCGTGCCGCGGGTGCCGAGCCCGTGGACCAGCCGCTCGCTGAGGAAGTTGCCGGCCGTGATCGACAGGGTCGGGCCGAGGAACGCGAGGCCGGTCTCCAGGGCGTTGAAGCCGAGGACGTCCTGGAGGTACAGGGTCAGGAAGTACGGCACGGCCTGCATCGTCAGGCCGAAGACGAGGATGACCACGACCGCGCCGCTGAGCGCCCGGTTGCGGAACAGCCGCAGCGGCATCAGCGGCGTCCGGCCGCGGGCCTGGACGCGCAGGAACACCGCCACCAGGGCCACCGCGAGCACGGCCGCCGCGACCGTCTCGGCCCGCGCCCAGCCCGCTTCCGAGCCGTGCGCGACCGCGAAGATCAGCAGCGTGATGCCGGCGGTGCCGGTGAGCGTTCCGGGCACGTCCACGCCGCCCCGGGTGGCGCGGCCGTCGGGGGGCAGCAGGGCGAAGGCGCCGACGACGCCCACGGCGGTCAGCGGGACGTTGACGTAGAACACGGCCTGCCAGCCCAGGGCCTGGGTGAGCACCCCGCCGGCCAGCGCGCCCGCGGTGAGCCCGCCGGCGCCCGCCATGGCCCAGACCGTCAGCGCGCGGTTGCGCTCCCTGCCCTCGGCGAAGGCGGTGTTGACCAGGGCCAGCACCGCCGGGAACAGCACCGCGCCGGCCAGGCCCTGCAGGGCGCGCCCGGCGAGCAGCGCCGCCGGCGCCGTGGCCAGGCCGCCCAGCAAGGAGGCCACACCGTACAGCACCATGCCGAGCACGAACATCCGCCGGCGTCCGGCCAGGTCGGACAGGCGCCCGCCGAACAGCAGGAAACCTCCGTAGAGGACGGCGTACGCGGTGACCACCCATTGCAGGGTGTGCGGCGTGAAGCCGACATCGGAGGCGATGTCCGGCAGGGCCACATAGATGATGGTGAAGTCGAGACTGATGATCAGATGCCCCAGCGCGAGCAGCGCGAGTCTCCACCCCGGCCGCCGGATGCGGGCCGGGGAGCGGGTGATGGACATGGATGTGCCTTTCGTCCGTACGGGGTCCGGTGGCCTGTCATGGCTGCACCGGAACCGGCGGACACTTGTTGGCACACCCCCTGAGGGCACTGGGGTGGGCGGCGCCCGGGCTCGGGCCGTCCGGTCCGTTCATCGCCCCTCCCCCAGGTGTTCCGCGCCGTCTCCCGGACGACTATGCCGCCCGCCGCGGTCCGCGGGATCGGCCGTCCGGTCTCCGTGGCCCGGGACCTTGGACCTAGGACCAGGGGCGGGCCCGGTGACAGCATGCGGCGCCGGCCTGCAGCTTCCTGACGTCTCCCGCCCTGGATCGCGCCCCTGTCGGATCCCACAGTGGAGGTACGAGAGACAGACCTCAGGCAGACGAGACGGAGATGAGACCCCATGTTCGCCCCTTCACGCCGCACGGCGACGAGGAAGCCATGCTGATCCAGGTGACGATGCGCCAGGTCCGCGGGCTGCCGATCCTCGGCTCCCCGATCGACGGGATCCGCATCATGGCGCTCCTGCCGGGCCGCTGGCACAAGGACCTCACCCAGGCCGGCGGGGACATCGTCATCCGGATGCGCGTGGACGAGCCCCTGACGAGCGCGCAGGTGCGCGCCGAGGTGACCCGGACCCTCGCCAACCCCGAGGTGGACCGGTGGGAGCTGGTGGCCTGCCGCGTCCTGTCCCACAGCAGCACAGCCGCAAGGGAGGAAGACCAGTGATCGCATCTGTGGTGGCGCCGGGAGAGTGCCAGGTCTGGTGGGCCGGGCCGCGCGACCATCCGGAGGGGACCCTGCTGTCGGTGCTCAGCGAGCCCGAACTGGAACGGGCCGCGCGCTTCCGTCGCGAGCCCGACCGCAGGCGGTTCCTGACCGGCTCGTGGCTGCTGCGCACCGCGAGCGCCGTGCAGCTCGGGATCCGTCCCGAGGACGTCGTGGTGAACCGGTCGTGCCCCGACTGCACCAGGTACCACGGCAAGCCGCAGGTCAGGGCACCCGGATTCCCGCTGCACGTGTCGGTCTCGCACTCCGAGGACCGGGTCGCGGTGGCCGTGACGACCGAGGGGCCGCTGGGGGTGGACGTGGAGGCCGTGCCCGCCGACCCGGTGGACGACCTGGCCCGCTGCGCGCTCACCGAGGCCGAGCTGGCCGTCCTGGAGGCCTTCCCCCAGGAGGACAGGTACGAGGCGTTCGCGAAGGTCTGGGTGCGCAAGGAGGCGGCGCTCAAGGCCACCGGGCACGGCCTGCGGGTGCCTCCGACGGAGGTGGCGGTGAGCGGTCCGGCCGACGACCCGGCCCTGCTGAGCTGGCCGCTGGACATCCCGCCGGAGAACCTGCGGTTCCGCGTCCTGTCGCCCGGCCGCGGCTACGTCGCCGCGGTCGCGGTGATCACCAGCCGTCCGGTCGAGGCGGTGGAGTTCCACCTGCCCGCCGCGCGGGCAGACTTCGCACGTGGCCCCCTGCCGGGGCCGCTGGCCGGCGTCGCGTGACGAGGAGGACGATCCAGATGAGAAGGACCTTCCTCCTCCTGCCGGGCTCCTGGTCGGGCGCGTGGATCTGGGAGCCCGTCGTCCGGCGGCTGCGCCTGCTCGGGCACGACGCCCGCGCCGTCACCCTGCGCGGCCTGTCCGGGCCGCGCGGCGACGTCGCGGGCGTCGGCCTGCAGACGCACGTGGACGAGGTGCTGACCCTGCTGAAGAACGAGGGCCTGCGCGACGTCGTGCTCGTCGGGCACAGCTACTCGGGGCTGGTGGCCGGCCAGGTCGCCGACCGGGCGCCGGGCCGCGTCGCGCACACCGTGTACGTCGAGGCGTCCCTGCCGCACGACGGCCGTTCGATGCTGCACGCCTTCCCCGACCGGCAACGGGAGCAGGAGCTGCGCCTGATCGAGGCCGGCGGGGGCCGCTGGCCCGCCCCCGACCACACGTTGCTGGCCGAGGGACAGGGCCTCACGGCGGCGCAGGCGCGCTGGCTGGCCGCCCGCTTCGTCGGCCACCCCGGCCGCACCGTGGCCGAGGCGGCCGTGCTCAGCACGCCGCTGGAGCGGCAGCGGGCCAGCTACGTCGTGTGCGCCCTGGACCACTTCCAGGGCAGTCTGTCCCCCGACGTGTCCGCGCTGCGCGCGGCACCGTCCTGGGACTTCCACACGCTGGACACCGGCTGCTGGCCGATGGTCTCAGCGCCCGGCCCGCTCGCCGCTGTGCTGTCCGACGCCGTCGCCGGCCGCCTCTGAGCGGGCGGCGTCCTCGGGACCCGGTGCCAGCCCGGGCCGCGAGGAGCCGGGCAGCAGCCGCCGCAGCGACCCGGCGTGCAGGAACCACAGCAGGCCCAGCGCCACGGCCAGGAGCAGGGCGCTGAAGACCCACTCGTTCGACCCGCCCGGCCCGTAGACGCGGCCGCCGGAGCCGATGTCCACCGCGCGGACCGGCTGCCCGGCCTGGTGGGTGTAGCGGTCGCTGCCGTAGATCTCGACGTCCGAGCGGCGGACGGCGCCGTCGTCGGAGCGGAAGTCCCCCGTCCAGACGCAGGACTCGTGCCCCGGATGCGTGATACAGGCCAGCGTGCGCGGCACGAACACCCCGGGCGCGCCGTCGGCGCGGGCAGCGCGGACGACCGTGCCGAGGTTCGGCACGGTCAGGAACAGCAGGAAACCCGCCATCAGGCTGAGCACGAACGAGAAGGCCGGGGAGACCCCGCGGCGCCCGGAGCGCGCCATCACGCGGGCGAGACCGCGCAGGAGCAGCGCATGGCCGCCCGCTCGGCCGGGCGGGGGCCGCGGTGCAGGAGCATGGCCACCACCATGGGCACGAAGACCAGCCCGTTGTAGAACAGGTGCAGCTCCATGCGCGGGACGAGGAGCTGGATGATGCTCGTCGGCACCGGACGGCCCATCAGGTTGTTCCCGGTGAGCGCCTGGAGGAGCAGCAGCAGGTGCTCCAGGTGGTGCCAGATCTGGATGCCCAGGGAGATGTTCCACCACGTACGGGACCTGCCGGTGAAACCGGACCGCAGCATGAGCAGGCCGATGAGCATCAGCAGCGCGTAACCGTAGTGCATCCACTCGGAGCTGACCAGCCAGGGGAAGGGCATGCCGAGGACGCCGCGCGCCTCCTTCAGCGGCCAGCCCAGCACGTAGACCTGGATGGCCTGGGCGACGTGCTCGGCCCAGTGGGCCAGCACCACGACGAGGTAGAGGGTGAGGGCGGACTTGTGGTACCGGGTGTTGAGCGCGGTCAACAGGCCGGCGGACTGCGACACCGTGTGGGTGGCCATGCGGAACCTCGGCTTCCGGGATCGTCGGTCGCGCGTCGTCCCGGCATGGCGAGGTCGCCGGTGGATGGTCTTCGGTCCCCTTCGGGTGTGCCTGCTCCGGGAGATCGCGAGTTCAGTGTCCGTTGCGATCCCGCGCCTGACAACTCACAAATTGCGCGGCAGGCCGGCGAGCAGTTGCTTGGTCGTCAGGGTGACGCCGCAGCGGCCCGCGACGTAGCCGAGCGTCCGCCGGTGGTCGGCGGCGGTGAGGTCGGCGACGGCGTCGGCCACCACGTACGGCTGGATGTCGTGGGTGAAGGCGTCCAGCGCGGTGGTCAGGACGCCGATGTGGGCGTAGACCCCGGCGATGAGGAGCTGGTCGCGTCCCGACTCGCGCAGCCACCACAGCAGGCTCGTCTCGTGGAAGGCGCTGTAGCGCCGCCGGGTGAAGATCCAGTCGCCCGGCCCCGGCGCCATCGGCTCGGGGAAGCCGCGCCGGGCGGGTTCCAGCCGGTCACTGCGCCGCCAGAAGTCCTTGGCCAGCCCCTGCTGCTCGCCGGTCAGCAGTCCCGGCTGGGCCGCGTAGGCCACGGGGACGCCGAGGCGCGCGCACAGCTCGCGCAGCGCCGTCACGTTGCGCACCAGGTCGGTCAGCGGCGCCTCGCCGGACGGGAAGAGGTCGAGGCAGGCGTGCTGCAGGTCCACCAGCAGCAGGACGGCCCGGCGGCGGTCGGGCGTCCAGGTGACCGCGGCGGGCGGCAGCTCGGCGGCGTCCGGCATCGGATAGGGCTCGATTTCTGAAACGACCGGCACGGCGACCTCCGAATTTCTCTCAACTTTTTGAGGCTGTCTCCATGATGTGCCGCGGACGGCGGCCCCGGAAATGCGGAACGGCGGCAGGAAGCTGACTTCCCGCCGCCGTTTCCAGCCATTTTCCTTTTTCCCGGACGCCTGCCGGGTCCACGGTCAGAGCCCGGCCGCGGCACGCAGTTCCTCCGTCCGGTTCACCCGCTCCCACGTGAACTCGTCGCGGCCGAAGTGCCCGTAGGCGGAGGTCTCCGCGTAGACGGGACGCAGCAGGTCCAGGTCCCGGATGATCGCGGCCGGCCGCAGGTCGAACACCTCGCGAACGGCGTCGTGCACCCGCTCCCTGGGCACCCGCTCGGTGCCGAAGCACTCCACGAACAGGCCCACCGGCCGCGCCTTGCCGATCGCGTACGCCACCTGGACCTCGCACCGCCCGGCCAGCCCGGCGGCGACCACGTTCTTGGCCACCCAGCGCATGGCGTAGGCGCCCGACCGGTCCACCTTGGAGGGGTCCTTGCCGGAGAACGCGCCGCCGCCGTGCCGGGCCATGCCGCCGTACGTGTCGATGATGATCTTGCGTCCGGTCAGGCCCGCGTCGCCCATCGGGCCGCCGACCTCGAACCGGCCCGTGGGGTTGACCAGCAGCCGGTAGCCGGTCGTGTCGATCCCCGCATCGGCCAGCACCGGCTCGACGACCTCGCGCGTGACGTCGGGGGCCAGCATGTCGGTCAGCCCGACGTGGGCGGCGTGCTGGGTGGACAGCACGACGGTGTCCAGGCGGACCGGCCGGTCGCCCTCGTACTCGACGGTGACCTGGGTCTTGCCGTCCGGCCTCAGGTACGGCACCGTCCCGGCCCTGCGGACCTCCGCCAGCCGCCGGGCCAGCCGGTGGGCCAGCATGATCGGCAGCGGCATCAGCTCGGGCGTCTCCTCGCACGCGTAGCCGAACATCAGGCCCTGGTCGCCGGCGCCCTGCCGGTCCAGCTCGTCGGCGGCGTCCTCGTCGCGGTGCTCGCAGGCGTCGTCCACGCCGCGGGCGATGTCGGGCGACTGGGTGCCGATCGACACCGACACGCCGCAGGAGGCCCCGTCGAAGCCCTTCTGGGAGGCGTCGTAGCCGATCTTCAGGATCGTCTCCCTGACCAGGCCGGGGATGTCCACGTACGTCTGCGTGGTGACCTCGCCCGCGACGTGCACCATGCCCGTGGTGATCAGCGTCTCGACCGCGACGCGGCTGCCGGGGTCCTTGGCCAGCAGGGCGTCCAGGATGCTGTCGCTGATCCTGTCGGCGATCTTGTCGGGGTGGCCTTCGGTGACCGATTCGGAGGTGAACAAACGACGTGACACCGACGCCTCCTAGTAGGGCAGCCGGCGCCCCGAAGGGGTGCGCAGGTCGAGTGCGGTCACGGGCGGACGCGGTTTCTTCGGCCGCGGCACGCGAATCACTTTGGGCATGGGACGGCTCCACATCTTGGCGGCGGGAAAACTCGAATTTCCCGGACACAGATCATCCAAGATTCGCGTCGAGCATTCTTCTCCGATGACCTGCGCGGCGAATGTTCGTTCCGAGAATAACCACGGCCGGGCGTGCCGGGTTCTTTCCCTGTGCGCCATCGGGGCCGGTCGGGCAATTCAGGAGATGCCTCGTACGCTCCGGCGGAGCCACGATGCTCCTGATGCCCGGATCGCCCTTCTGTCGGGCGGATCACCCACGCCGGGTCCCGGCCGCCCCGGCGACGAAAGGCTGATCATGAACGGAATCAGCGCGGAGATCGGGATCATCGGCGGGAGCGGGTTCTCCTCGGTCGCCGACGGCGTCCGGGAGGTCGCGCTCACCACCCCGTACGGCGAGCCGTCGGCTCCGCTCTCGCTCGCCCGGGTAGGCGGCCGCACGGTCGCCTTCCTGCCCCGCCACGGACGCGACCACCGCCGGCCGCCGCACCGCATCAACTACCGGGCCAACCTGTGGGCGCTGCACTCGGTGGGCGTGCGCCAGATCCTCGCGCCGTGCGCGGTCGGCTCGCTCCGGCCCGAGCTGGGACCCGGCGTGCTGGCGGTGCCCGACCAGCTCGTGGACCGGACCTCCGGACGGGCGCAGACGTACTTCGACGACGCGGCGGTGCACGTGCCGTTCGCGGACCCGTACTGCCCGGTGGGCCGGGAGACGGTGCTCGACGCCGCGGCGGCGACCGGCCAGGACTGCGTGGACGGCGGGACGATGGTGGTGATCGAGGGCCCGCGCCTGTCCAGCCGGGCCGAGTCGCAGTGGTACGCCGCGCAGGGCTGGTCGCTGGTGGACATGACCGGCTGCCCGGAGGCGGCGCTCGCCCGCGAGCTGGCCCTGTGCTACGTGCCGGTCGCGCTGGTGACGGACCTGGACGCCGGGCTCGGCGTGGGCTCGGGCGCACGCCGGGACGAGCTCTTCACGATCTTCCACGAGGGTCTGGACCGGCTGCGGGCGCTGGTGGTGGCGACCGTGGCCCGGCTGCCGCGCACCCGTACGTGCGACTGCGCGCGGGCCCTGGACGACGCCGCCCTCCCCGCCGAGGCGGACCACCTCGGCCCGCTCCCGGCCTGACCTTCCGGGAATCCCGGAGCATGCGGAAGCCCGGGTCCCCGACGCCCCGCGGGAACCCGGGTGAGATCGCGGCGCCTACACCGACATCGGCACGTGCGCGTCCAGGGCGACGCGTTCGACCAGCGCCTCCAGGTTGGGGTCCGCGTCGAAGACGTCGCCGACGTCGATGGAGACGCCCAGCTCCTCCTTGATCCGCCCGACCATCCGCGCCGCGGCCGCGAACTCCCCTTCGAGGTCGGAGAACGTCGCCGCCTCCAGCCCCTCGGGCACGTCGAGCACCTCGTACCAGATGTCGCCGACCTTCTCCCGGAGCTCGGAGAGGCTGAGTTCGCCGGTCATGGGCCGTCCCTTCTCAAGGTCTGCAAGTGATTGTCGCAACGGCTCCCGGGCGGCTACATCTCCGAGAGTGCCCTGGCCCTGACCTGGCCGAGCAGCGCGTCCAGCGTCCCGTCGCGCAGCAGCGCGGCCAGTTCGACGGCCACGCCGAGCCGGTCGTGGATCTGGGCGGCCATCCGCAGCGCCGCGAGCGCCGTGCCGCCGAGCTCGCCGAAGGTGGCGTCGGCCTCGTCCGCGCCGACGTCGAGCACCGTGTTCCAGATGTCGGTGACGTGCCTGTCGACGTCCGCCGGATCCACGTCGCCCACCCTCCCCTGAGGCTCCCTTGGGGGGACCATAAGGCGCGGGGGCGGCGGGCGCTTGTCCCCACGTGCGCACCTGCGTCGCCGTCCGAGGTCAGGACGCGGCCCGTTGCGGTTCCCGCGTCCGTGACAACGCGCGGACGATGCGCGCGTGCCCCTCGTTCCCTCTGGCCAGCACGTCGGCCACCGGGCCGTCGTCGGCGGCGCGCAGGGCGGCGGCGACGCGGCCCAGGTCGCGGCCCATCGCGTCCAGCAGGTCGGCCACCGGGGCCGCGTTGTGCGCCAGGATGTCCCGCCACATGCCGGCGGGGCTGCCGGCCACCCGCGTCACGTCCCGCAACGCCCCGGCGGCCAGCGCCAACCCGTCCCCGCCCGGGGCCGCATCGGCGAGCCCATCCACGTCACCGCCCATCGCCGCACCGGCGAGCCCGTCCACGTCGCCGCCCGGGATCGGGTCGGCGGGCCCGTCCGGGTCGCCGGTCGCGAAGCGGGCGGCGAGCGCGGCCGACAGGACCAGCGGCACGTGCGACACCGCCGCGACGGCCCGGTCGTGGGCGTCCGGCGCGAGCAGCGTCACCTCGGCCCCGCACGCGGTCGCCAGCGCCGCCGCCGTGCGCAGCGCGCGCGGCGACAGCGCCGGATGGGGGCACAGCGCCCACGTCCTGCCCTCGAACAGGCCCGCCCGCGCCGCTCCGGGCCCGGACACCTCCCGCCCGGCCATCGGATGGCCGGGCACGTAGCGGGCCAGGTCGCAGCCGTTCCGCTCGGCCTCGGCGAGGATCCGCGTCTTGGCGCTGGCCACGTCCGTGTAGACCGTCCCCAGCTCGCGGTCCTGCGCCTCACGCAGGACGGCGGCCACCGACGAGGGCGGCGTGGCGATCACGACGACGTCGGCCGGGCCCGCACCGGTCCGCAGCGCCGTGCCCGCGCCCATCCGCGCGGCCTGCGCCAGCGCCCACGGGTCGTGGTCGGCCAGCTCGACCCGCACGCCCGCCCGCCGCAGCGCGCACGCCACGGACGTGCCGATCAACCCACAGCCGATCACCACGACACGGCGGATTGGGGACATGGCCGGAACCTCGCTTCCCTGGGACGTCACTCCCCCATGGTCGCGGCGCGAGGCGCCCGGCGGCGGTACGCGGACCGTCTTCTTGCTGCCGCCCCACGGCACGTTCCTGCCAGCGCAACCCCAGGTCAAGCCTCTGGACGCGCTCCTACGATCACGACATGTCCTACTACGACCTGCTGTCCCGGCCGGTACGCCCGCCCGACCGCGTGCTCCGCTACGGCGACCGCCACCCCGACCAGGTGATCGACGTCTACGAGGGCACCGGCCGCCCGCCCCTCGTCCTGCTGCACGGCGGCTACTGGCTGGCCGAGTACGACAGGAGCCACACCCGTCCCATGGCCGCCGCCCTGGCCGCGCTCGGTCACACCGTCTGGCTGCCCGAGTACCGCAGGGTGGGCCAGGAGGGCGGCGGCCACCCGGGCACGTTCGACGACGTGGCCGCCGCGCTGGACCTCGTACGGGCGGAGTGCCCGTCCGGGGTGCTGCTGGTGGGCCACTCCGCGGGCGGTCACCTCGCGCTCTGGTCGGCGCTGCGGCACCGTCTGCCGCCCGGCTCCCGCTGGCACGCCGAACCGGCGGTCAACGGCGTGGTGGGCCTGGCCGCCGTCTGCGACCTGGGCGAGGCGTTCACGGCGGGGCTCGGCGGCGGCGCGGCCCGCGCCCTGCTCCACGACCGCGCCGACCTGCTGGACGAGGTGGACCCGATGCGCCTGCTGCCCCACGACCGGGGACCGCTGGTGCTGGTGCACGGCGTCAGGGACCGCGTGCTGCCGGTGTCGATGAGCCGCCGCATGGCGGCGGGCGAGACGTCGGCCGTCCTGGTCGAACCGGCGGACGCCGGCCACTTCAGCCTGATCGACCCCCTGTCGAGCACCTGGCCCCTGATCGTCGCGGCGGTGGAGGCCGCGGCGGCGTATGAGCCGGGGCCCGCCGAACCGGGAGGCCGGGAGGCGGCGGGTCAGGAGAGTTCGACCGCGCGTTCCGGGCAGTTGGCCGCGGCCAGGCGGGCCGCCTGCTCCTCGCCCGGCGGTACGGCGCCGTCGCCCAGCACCTCCCCGTAACCCTCGGCGTCCTCGCCGAACAGGGTGGGCGCGAGGTCGTAGCAGCGACCGTGCCCCTGGCAGCGCCCAGGGTCGATGCGCACGTTCATGACGGTGCTCCGTTCGGGGTGGGGGCGGTTCGGGAGGAGGTCGTGAGCGCGCCGACGACGCGGGCGAGCAGGGCCGCCCACTCGTCGTCGTCAACGGCGTGCAGGTCGGAGGTGACCAGGGCGCTGCCCATGGACAACAACAGGCAGAAGTGGGCCAGCGCGGCGGGCGACAGCGCCGGGTCCAGCTCCCCCCGGTCCTGGGCGAGGCGGGCCAGCGCGGCCATCGAACCGGCGCTCTCGCCGACGTAGTCGCGCATGGGCCGGGCGACGTCCTCGTCCCGGCGGGCGGCGACGAGTGCCTCGACGATGAGGTAGCCGGGGGCGTCACGACGCTGCGGCAGCCACCGTCCGATCTCCAGGAGCAGATCGGGGACGGGCCGGTCGGGGTCGGCGGCGAACAGGTCGGCCAGCCGCCGCCGCCCGTGCGCGCGCAGCGCCGCCACCAGCAGCTCGGCCTTGGAGCCGAAGTGCGCGTACAGCGCGCCGTTGCTCACCCCGGCGGCGGCGGCGATGTCGGCGACGCGGGTGCCGTCGTACCCGCGCTCGGCGAACGCCTCTGCGGCGGCGCGCAACAACCGTTGACGAGTCTCGGCGGCGGTGACGCCGGCGATTCGGCCCATGGCAGCATTAAACAGCCCGCCCACCCGGAACGTGACCATCAACCGGCCCCCTCGCCCCCACGCGCCGGCCCCCCGACGAGCAAGCGGCAGGTGTCCTCGCCCGGCTGATCCGGCTCCGCTAGTCGAGCCAGCCCAGCCGGGTGGCGCGGACGCCTGCCTGAAACCGGCTGGTGGCGCCGAGCAGCGCGCTCACTTCACCCACCACGCGCGTGACCGTCCGGGTGGAGATCCCCAGCGTGCGGGCGATCGCCGAATCCTTGGCGCCGACGGCCAGCAGACGCAGGATGGCGCGCTGCTGCTCGGTGAGCGCCCCGGCGTCCGAGGAGCCGGGGACGTCCTTCGGCTCCGACGCCGTCATCCAGCAGTTGTCGTACAGCGCTGCCAGGGACCTCACCACTCCCCCGCCGCGGATCACCAGCGCGCCGGCGTCCAGGTGGGCGGGGTCGGCCTGGACGACGGCGGTGTGCCGGTCGTAGACGAGCATCCGGGTGGGCACGACGGGCGCGGCCCGCACCTCGCGGCCCTGCCGCGTCCACCGATCCACGAACCCACGCAGTACCGGCTGGGAGAAAGAGCTCTGCGCGTGCAGCGCGCGCACCCGCACCCCTCTGGCGAGCGCGCGCTCCGATCTCTCCAGGCCCTCTGCCAGCGACGCGGGCGTCCAGTCGGCGACCGGATGCATGCTGAGGATCTCGTGCCCGGCCTGTTCGCTCAGTTCCGTGATGCGCCGGGCCAGCCGCGTCGCCATCTCGTCCCGCGTGAAGAAGTCGACGTCCATGTCACGCTCGGCGCGGCCAGGCAGGTTCAGGTAGCTCCTGGCGACCGCGGCGACCGCGACGTGCTGCTCCACCAGGCGGTCCAGGAGGCGGTGGCTCTCCTCAAGGCTCCGCCTGAGCATCGCCGCGGCGTCCACCGGCGCCTCGGCGTCCGGGTCGAGCAGGCGCAGCCGGGTGAGATGCTCCTGGACGCGGGCGATCTGCGCGGTGGTGACTCCCATCGCCGCCGCCGCGTCGGTGAGCGACTCGGCGCGTTCCAGCATGCGCGCGTAGATCGCCCTGCTGACCTGGTCGTCGTCTTCGTACGGCACGCCGGCCGCTCCTTTCTTCTTGTCTTCGACTTCGACGAGGCCGGCTGTGGGGTCACGGGCGAGCAGGCGCTCAGCGCGGTTGCGCATGGATCACTACTATGCCTGATGGTAGATGCTCTCTTCGGGGCCAGCGTGGCCGGTGAGGTCAAGGGTCGCAGTGCTCGACAGATGCGGGGCGAACGGGCCCCGGAGTTGGATGACGGTGACCGCGATGGTCCAACGATACTCCTTAGTAGTTTTGGAGAGGTACCGCCTCGTTGGAGCCGGGTCGCCCGGGGCTCACATCCGGGGTGCGTGCGCGGCCAGGTCCTCGGTCACGGGCAGGCACTGGGCCTCCAGGACGGCGGCTATCCGCTGGACCTCCAGCGGTACGTTCTGGATCACGGCCAGCTCGTGCGCGCGACGCAGGCAGGCGGCCGCCTCGGCCGGGCGTCGCAGCGGATGACCCGCCGTCGCGCCTTGGCCCAAGTGGTGAAGACGAAGTGATGCAGCCACTCGTTCTTGAGCGCACTGAAGAACGACTCGGCCAGCGTTGTCCCAGCAGTCCCCGGTACGTCCACCGAGCGGCACATGTCCAGGCCCGTCAGGGAGGAGCCGAACTCATCTGAGGTGTGGTTCGAGGCGCGGTCGGTATGGAATGCAGCGCCGGGCTGGAGCAGGCCGGCGCCGGCGGCCATCCATCCGGATCGCGTCCTTGACCAGGTCGGCGCGGTTGGGGCAGCGACAGGAAACACTGGCCCCATGACGTATCCGGACCTGCCCTTCTCCCACGTCAAGATCCGTGTCGCCGGCCTGGTGTTCTGCGGGCGCGAGCTGGCACTCATCCGCCGTGACCGGCCGTCGGGGGCGCTGTACACGCCACCCGGCGGCAACGTGCACCCCGGAGAGGACCTTGTGGACGCCTTGAGCCGGGAGCTCGCCGAGGAACTGCGCCTCGACCTCGGCGATGCGACCGTGCCACAGCTGTGCTGGATCCAAGATCAGATGATCACCAGGCCCGGTCCGACCCCGCCCCCGCGCAAGCTCCACCTGATCTTCCGTCTGCACATCACCCCGGAGGTGCGCGCCAAGCTCGCCACGGTCGAGTACGACGAACTCCCGGACGGCACCAGCGAGCCGGGGATCATCGAGTGGGTGGACCACCGGCAGGCCGCGCGGCTGAACCTGTTCCCCCTCATCGGCGTGGCGGTGAGCACGCTGGCCGACCCCACCGCGCCTCCCGCGCACCCGTACCTGACGCCGATGACCGACGCCACCTACACCTGGAGGTAGGCATGGTCTCGGGCGACGTACCGGAGTCGCGCATCGCCCCTGCGAGGGGTTCTTCTGGTCGCCGTGATCGCTCATGTACGTGATGACAAACCGTTGTCGCATACATGAGCGATCAAGCCCGGCCGCTGCGGTCTCGTTCGGTCAGCCCGGTTTACGGCGTCGCGTCGGGCCCCGTCCCACCCGAGTGATCCGGCCCGGCAGGCCCGGCCCCGACGTCAGAGCCGGGTCATGGTGGATTCGTAGCCGCCTCCACCGGGGTAGACCCATGCGCCGGTGACGGTGGTGCCGTCAGCGCTGAACGTGCCTTCGTAGTAGGCGGGGCCGCCCTTCACGCCGCCCCAGATGGTCAAGGTGTCGCCGGACAGCTCGTACACGTAGTCAAGCGTGTTGCCGGTCGAGTCGTAGAAGCGGGACACGACGTCCGCCCCGGCCGGCTCGCCGAACGGGCGCAGATTGCCGATCACTTCCAGACCGGTGACGGGCTGGCCGAACTGGGCGAGGTCGACGTGCTGGAGCAGGAAGAAGCCGCCGGGCATCCACTCGTACCGTACGGTTCCCTCGGCGCCGCCGGTGATCGCCCAGGTGCCGACCAGGCGGTCCAGGGCCTTCAGTGCGGCGCTCGGCTCGTAGGTCTCCGACATCTCGGACATTTCATTCTCCTTGAGGTTTGGTCAGTGCTCGCCGGTACCTCGGAGGCCGCCCACGGGCCTCGACACGTCCGAGTGGTGATTCAGATCACATCCCTGCCGGTGTCGAGAAGCCGGACCCCGCCACGAGGTAGCGGCAAGACCCCATCAAGGAGGAAGTCATGGCCGCCACAGCCGCCACCACCCGCCCGTCCGGCCACCTGCTGCTCGCCGCCGCCCTGGCCGGGCCGGTCTTCTTCACCTCGGCCGTCGTCCAGATGCTCACCCGCGAAGGCTTCGACCTCGCCCGCCATCCGATCAGTCAGCTCTCCACCGGCAACCTGGGCTGGATCCAGATCCTCACGTTCGTGCTGGCCGGCGTGGGCGGCCTGGCGCTGGCCGCCGGTGTGGGGCGCACCCTCACCGAGGGGATCGGCCGCCGGGCGCTGCCCGTCCTGGTCGGGATCTTCGGGGTCGGGATGATCGCGGCCGGCGCGTTCACCATGGACCCGGAGAACGGCTTCCCCGCCGGAACCCCCGACCAGCCGGTGGCGCAGATGTCCTGGCACGGCGTGGCGCACTCGACCGCGGCCGCCCTCTCCTTCACGGCGCTGGCCATCGCCGCCATCGTGCTGGCCGTCCGCTGCGCCCGCCGCCGCGCCGTACCGGCCGCGGCCGGCAACGGCGCCGCCGCGCTCGTCCTGCTGCTGCCCATGTCGCCGGAGCACATGAGCGTCCAGATCGCCGTCAACGGCCTGGTCGCCTTCACCTGGACGACCGTCCTGGCCCTGTCCCTGCGCCGCTCCGCCTGACCTCACATACCCTGTACCGACGTTCGACAAGAGGATCCGCCATGAAGTATCTGCTGCTCGGCTACACCCCCGCGGCCGCCTGGGACGCCGCGACCGCCGACGCCCCGTCCGAGGAAGCCCTGGCGGCGTTCGCCGCCTACCAGAGGTTCGAGCAGGAACTGATCGCCACCGGCGAGTTCGTCGGCAGCGAGGGGCTCGGCCATCCGGCGGTCAGCACCACGGTCAGGAGGTCCGGCGACGGCGTGGTGGCGACCGACGGACCGTTCGCCGAGCTGAAGGAGGTCCTGGCCAGCTTCGCCGTGATCGACGTGGCGAGCCAGGAGCGAGCGGTGGAGATCGCCTCCCGGATCGTCGAGGTGCTGGGTGAGCCGATCGAGATCCGGCCGATCATGGGCGAGGACTTCACCGGGTGACCCCCGGGCCGCGCGGCGCCGGGCACGAGCGGACGGCCGTCACCACAGCGGGAAGGGCACACGCAGCGTGAACGCCGACATCGAACACCTCCTGCGGGTCGAGGCGCCCCAGGTGCTCGGCGCGCTGGTACGCCGCTTCGGCCGGTTCGACGTCGCCGAGGACGCGGTGCAGGAAGCGCTCCTGGCCGCGAGCCGCGCCTGGCCGGCCGAGGGCGTACCGGACAATCCGCGCAGTTGGCTGATCCGCGTCGGCTACCGGCGGATGGTCGACGCGCTCCGCGCCGACCAGGCCAGGCGCCGGCGCGAGCAGGAGGCCGGCGTCGCCGAACTCGCCCTGCAGGAACCGGCCCGCCGGCCCGGCCCGGCCCGGGAGACCGACGACAGCCTCGCCCTGCTGCTGCTGTGCTGCCACCCCACGCTGAGCGCCACCTCCCAGGTCGCGCTCACGCTGCGGGCCGTGGGCGGCCTGACCACCGCCGAGATCGCGCACGCGTACGGAACAACCGAGAACACCATGGGCACCCGGATCAGCCGCGCCAAGCAGCAACTGGCCCGCGCCGGCGCCCGCTTCACCCCGCCGGCCGACCTGAGGCGCGACGGCAGGATGGCCGCCGTCATGCAGGCGCTCTACCTGATCTTCAACGAGGGCTACACCGCCTCCACCGGCGACCGGCTCGCCCGCGTCGACCTGACCGGCGAGGCCATCCGGCTGACCCGCATGCTCCACGCCTCCGTGCCCGACGACGCGGAGGTGACCGGCCTGCTCGCGCTGATGCTGCTCACCGAGGCCCGCCGTCCCGCGCGCACCGGTGGTGACGACGAGCTGGTGCCCCTGGACGAGCAGGACCGGACGCGCTGGGACACCGGCCTCATCGGCGAGGGCACCCGACTGATCGACGGCGTCTGGACCCGCCGCGAGGTCGGCCCCTACCAGCTCCAGGCGGCGATCGCGGCCGTCCACGCCGCGGCCGCGTCGCCGGAGCGGACGGACTGGCCGCAGATCGCGGCGCTCTACCTGTGGCTCGAACGGCTCACCCCCACCGCGCCGGTACGGCTGAGCCGGGTGGTGGCCGTGACCAAGGCGTACGGGCCGGCCCGGGGACTGGCCCTGCTCGACGACCTCAACCACCGCTTCCAGCTCGACCGGGACCCGCTGGTCCGGCGACGCGAACACGCCGTGCGCGCCCACCTGCTCTCGATGACCGGCGACGCGACCGGCGCGGCCCGGCTGTATCGCGAGGCGGCCTCCCTGACCGGCAACCAGATCGAGCAGCGATACCTCCTCGACCGCGCCGACCACCTCGACTGAGGCGCCCGGCCTTTCCGCAGTTCGGGCAAGCCCCGGCTGCACGTGGTCATGAACGTGGCGTCAGCCGGCCGCCGAGGGCCGAGGTGGACAGCGTCACCTCCGGTAGGTATCTTCTCCGGGTCCCGCCCGACCTCTCCGCAACCGGAACCGGCGCAACCTCCGCCTCCGAGAGTGGCGCCTCAGGCCGAGTGACCGCGCCTCTCATCCAAGGAAGACGCCTCGTGACCGACATCGTCCCGCTGCGGAAGAACGTGCGTTTTCAGCTGCTGTGGGTCGGCAGCGCGGTCTCCGAGCTGGGGTCGGAGCTCACCAGGCTCGCCATGCCGCTGCTGGTGCTGGCGCTCACCGGCTCGCCTGGGTTGGCGGGCATCGTCGCCGGAGCCCGTACTGTCGCCTTCCTCGCGGTCCAGATGCCGGCCGGCGTCTGGGTGGACCGGTGGGACCGCCGCCGCACGCTCATCACGGCCCAGGGCCTCCAGGCGGTTGTCTCCGCAGTGCTGACGGCGCTCGTCATCACCGGTCATGTTCAGGTCTGGCAGTTCATCACACTGGCTGTGCTGGACGGGCTGTGCGTCGCGTTCGTCGGTCCCGTCCAAGAGACGGCGATCCGCGGCATCGTCCCCTCGGGCCAACTGCACAGTGCATATGCACAGGAGGAGGCTCGTACCCACGCGGCTGGTCTGATCGGCCCTCCGCTCGGCGGCCTGCTGTACGGCCTGGGCCGGGCGGTGCCCTTCGTCGTCGACACCATCACCTTCCTTGCCGCCACGCTCTTCTACGCCCTTGCGAAGGTGCCGCGCCGCCCGGCGGACGAGCCGCCGACCTCTGCCCGAGACGACGGCGAGGAGCAACGGCCGATCCGGCGTGGCATGCGCCGGGAGGCGGCCGAGGCCATCGCCTGGCTGTGGCGCCGCCACGGCCTGCGGGAGGTCACCGCGGCGGTGATGATCCTCAACCTGCTGGGCGGAGCGTTCCTCATCCCGCTGATCGTGCTCGTCGGCGAACGCGGCGGTGACGCGCGCGTCACCGGCACGGTCCTGGCCGGCCTCGGAATCGGTGGACTGACCGGTGCGCTGCTGTCGGGCCGCATCAGCAGGCTCCTGCCGCCCGGCAGACTCCTGCTGGCCGTCGTGACGATCTTCGGCGCCGCGCTGGCGGCCACGGCACTGCCCTGGGGGGCGTGGTGGCCGATGATCCCGCTGGTGTTCATCACCCTGTCGACGCCCTCACTGAACGTCGTGATGAACGTCGTGGTCGCACGAATGGTGCCGGAGGCGATGCTCGGCCGGATGGGCGCGATCCTGAGCATGGGCGCGATGGCGCTCAAGCCCATCGGGCCCGTACTCGGCGGGGCACTGGCCGCGTCACTGGGCGGCGCGGCGGCGCTCGTCGTGCTGGGCGGACTGCTCGCCCTGACCGCCGCTGTGGCCGCGCTCAGCCCGGAGCTGCGCCGCTTCACCGGAGAAACCTCCACCGCCGAGGACGACACTTCAACCGGTGACAAGGCTCCGCGCGCTCCCGCCTAGTGCCGACTTGACGACGGTCGCAGCCCTGGGACGGAGCCCGAGCCCCTTGTCCGCGGCCGAGTACGGTGGGCGTGTCGGACGGTTCGGGCCCCGTCGTGCCGGCCAAGCCGTACGACGACACCAGCCAGGTGTGGGTGCTCGGCCATGACCCGATCACCATCCAGAGCTTCACGTACGACTACCGGCCAGAAGCGGTCCCAGCCGTCGCCCTCCGGCTGGGACGGGGGTGTCGCTTCAGGAGTCGATGGCCTGGTAGAGGGTCGTCCAGAAGTCGTGGATGAGATGGATCGAGTCGAAGGTGGACATCCCGACCTGGGTGAGCAGGATGCCGGTGAGCCCCTCGGCCGGGTCGGCGTAGGCGGTGGTGCCGGTTCCGCCGTCCCAGCCGAACTGGCCGACGGAGGCGTGGTCGCCGCGGTGGGTGCGCACCGCCATCCCGAAGCCCCATCCGCCGTGCAGCCCCTGGCCGGACGACAGGTGGACGAAGTCCCTGTACATGGCGTCCCGGGCGGCCTGCTGGCCGAGGGTGAGGCGGTTGGTGGTCATGAGCTCGACGGCGGGCCGGGACAGGATCCGTTCACCGCCGTGCACGCCGTGGTTCAGCAGCATCCGGAAGTAGGCGTGGTAGTCGTCCACGGTGGAGACCAGCCCGCCGCCGCCACCCTGGAAGGCCGGGGGCCGGCTGGTCCTGCCGCCCGCCGCCTCGTCCCAGACCAGGAACTCCCCGGTCCCCGGGTCGGGCCCGTACAGGGGCGGCAGCCGGTCGATCTTGTCGGCGGGCACGTGGAAGGCGGTGTCCTTCATGCCCAGCGGATCGAGGACGCGTTCGCGCAGGAACGCCTCCAGGGACCGGCCCGCGACCCTGGAGACGAGCACGCCGACCACCTCGTTGCTGAGGTCGTACTGCCACCGCTCCCCCGGCTGGTACGACAGCGGCAGCTCGCCGAGCCGGCGCATCCACTCGTCCGGGTGGGGCGCCGGCCCGGACGCCACGCCGTAGTCGGTGCGCTCGAAGATCGCGGCCCTGATCGGGGCGTCCAGCAGCGCGAAGTCCACGCCGAGGCCGAACGTGGAGGTCAGCAGGTCCCGTACGGTGATCGGCCGCCGCGCCGGCACGGTGTCGTCCAGCGGGCCGTCGGGCCGCCTGAGCACCCGCCGGTCGGCCAGTTCGGGCAGCCAGGGGTCCACCGGGTCGTCCAGCCGCAGCCGGCACTCGTCCAGCAGGACCATCGCCGCCGCCATCGTCACCGGCTTGGACACGGAGGCCATCCGGAAGATCGTGTCCCGGCTCATCGGCGGGCCACCGTCGTGCCGCATCGTCCCGATCGCCTCCACGTGCGTCTCCTCGCCCCGGCTGACCAGGGCCACCAACCCGGGGATGCGCTTGGACTCGACGTGCCGCGCCAGCACCTCGCGCAGCCGGCGCAGCCCCGCCGAGGAGAAGCCGATGTCGTTCCTGGTCGTCATGATCGGTCGTCCTTCGTCTCGTGATGGTCGTCGTCCGGCACGGCTCGAAGGCGCGATGGCGGGCCATCGGGGGCCTTCGGGACGGCCGTGCGACGAGCCTGGACCCTGACCCAAGGTCAAGGTCAACTCCTGCCGCGGCGACCCGACGGACGAGACGTAGGTGATGAATCGCCGCAGACGCGCGCTACTCTCACCTCTGTGCATGCGTACGTCCCGCCCGAGGAGCGCTGAGCCGATGGCGGACGGGCTCACGATCGGTCAGGCGGCGGCGTTCGTCGGCGTCACCGTCAAGACCGTGCGGCACTACCACCGGCTCGGCCTGGTCCCCGAGCCGGACCGGGACGGCTCCGGCTACCGGCGTTACCGGTCGGCCGACCTGCTCCGGCTGGTCCAGGTCCGGACCGTCGCCGCGGCCGGTGTGCCGCTGGCCGAGATCGGCGACCTGCTCGACGCCGATCCCGAGCGCTTCGCCGCCGCCCTGGACGACGTCCGTCGCAGGCTGACCGAACGCATCGACGACCTGGTCGCCCGCCGCGACACGCTGCACCGGCTCGCCCACGGCGACCGGGTCCTGCTGCCCGACCGGGCCTGCGCGGTCCTGGACCGGCTGGCCGCCCTCGGCTTCGACGCCGAATACGTGGCCATCCAGCGGGAGGCCCTGGTGCTGGCCAGGGCGCTGATCCCGGCGATCTTCGACAGCTTCCTGACCCGGCTCGAACATTCGCTGGACGACCCCGAGCTCGTCGAGCTGACCAAGCGCGGCCTGGAGGCCAGGGACTGGGACCCGGACGACCCCCGGATCGAGCACCTGGCCGCCGCCCTGGCCGCCAAGCTGCTGGCCGGACGGGCGGCGCACGGCATGCCGGAGGGGTTCGGCAGGCAGCCGGACGCCGCCGCCCGCTACGGGCTGGTCAACCACCACGGAGAAGGCCGGGAGCCGTCCATCGCCCGCCTGAACGCCCTGGTCGAAGCGGAACTGCGCGCGGCCGGCGTCGACCTACCCCGCCAGTGACGGCACGGCGCCGCTCGGCTCTATCCCAGGAACTCGCGCAGCGAACGCGGCGGGCGGCCCAGGATGTCGGCCACCGTCGTGGTCGTGGTCGCCCAGCGCCCGTCCCCGAGCTGCGACATCAGGGTGGCCAGGTCGCGGGCGGCGGGAGCGGGCATGCCGCGCCGCTCCAGGTGCGCGGCGGCCTCCTCGACGGGCAGGTCCACGTACCGCACGTCCCGGCCGAACGCCCGGGTGAGCTCGGCGGCGATCTCGTCATGGGTGAGCGCCGCCGGCCCGGTCAACTCGTGGACGGCGTCCGCCCCGACAGGACGGGTGAGCAGCGCCGCCGCGACCGCCGCGATGTCACGCGCGTCGATGTACCCCACCCTGCCGCCGCCGTACGAGCCGAAGATCCGCCCTTCCTCGTCGACGTCGCCCGCGAGGTTCTGCATGAAGCCGACAGGCGCCAGGATCGACCACGGCACCCCGGATGCCTTGAGATGCTCGTCGACCTGTCCGTGCAGCCCGAACCCGAGCAGGCTGCCCGGCGTGACGCCGCGCACGGAGACCGTCACCACCTGGGCCGCCCCCGAGGCCGCCGCGTGGTCGATGACCGCCCGGTGGGCGCGCACGAAGCCGGGCCACTGCGCGCTGTTGAGGAAGAGCCGGTCACCCGGCTCGACCGGGATGCTCTCCGGCCTCTCCAGGTCGCCGACCACGTAGTCGCAGCCCAGCTCCACGCCCTGTTCCGCGCGCCGCACCACGGCCAGCGCCGCGCCGCCCAGCTCCTGCGTCAGCGCACGCCCGATCGTGCCCGTCGCGCCCGTCACCACGATCATCACGCACCCCCTGAACGAATGCCGGCTCCCAGTTCTACACCAACCGGAAGGCCATCGTCCACTTAGGGTCAGCCGATGCGCAGCGGCAGGGTTCGGGGACCGCGTACCTGGCTGGCGGCCCAGGTGACGGCGTCGGGGTCGGCGAGGGTGAAGGTGGGGATGCGTTGGAGCCAGACGTCGAGTGCGGTGCGGAGTTCCATGCGGGCCAGGTGGGAGCCGACGCAGCGGTGGATGCCGAGTCCGAAGGCGGCGTGGCGGTTGATCTCGCGGTCGATGCGGATGTCGGTGGGGTGGTCGAAGTGGGCGGGGTCGCGGTTGGCGGCGGGGAAGGAGAGCAGGATCCAGTCGTCGGCTTTCATGTCGACGCCGTTCCAGTGCATGTCGTGTTTGACGAGCCGGGCCATGGTGACGGGGGCGTAGGCGCGCAGGAACTCTTCCATGGCGGTGGGGAGCAGGGTGGGTTCGGCGACCAGGCGTTCGCGGTCTGCGGGTGTTTTGGCCAGGTGCCACAGGGAGGCGCCGATGGCGCTCCAGGTGGTGTCGATGCCCGCGATCAGCAGCAGGGCGATCGTCCCGACGACGTGGACGGGGTCCAGCTTCGCGCCGTTGAGCTCGGCGTCGAGCAGGTACGAGGTGAGGTCGTCACGCGGGTCGGCCAGGTGGTCGTGGATCTGCTCCACCAGATAGGCCGACAGTTCGGCGAAGCGTTCCAGCCGCACTTCGGTCGGTTCGTTCACGCTCTCCAGGGCGTTCTCCACGAACCGCCTGAACCGGTCGGCGTCCTCGGGTGGGAAGCCCAGCATGTCGGCGATCACCCACATCGGGATGTACTGGGCGTACTCGCGGGCCGCGTCCACGACCTCGCGCCCCTCCAGGCCGTCGATCAGCTCGTGGCACAGCGCCCGCGTCGACTCCTCCCGCCTGGCGACGGCCGTCTTGGTGAAGGCGGGCAGCAGCAGCTTGCGGGCGTCGTGGTGGAAGGGCGGGTCGGACGAGATCGGCGGCACCCCGCCCACCGGCGCGAGCTCCCTGGGCGGCTTGACGTTGCCGACGACGACCGCCCGCGAGGAGAACCGCTCGGTGTCGTAGGCGACGGCGGCGACGTCCTCGTAGCGGGTGGGCAGCCAGACCCCGCCGAACCGGTCGGTGTGCGCGATCGGGCAACGTTGCCGCAGGTCGTCCTGGATCGGGTACGGGTCGGCGGCCCACTGGGGGTCGACATGGGAGAAGTCGGTGGCCCAGTCCGAGACCGGATCGGTGACGATCTCGCTGACGGTGCCGCGCAGCCGGGCCCTGCGCGTCTCTTCCAGCTCCGGGCCGAAACGGTCGTCCACGGTCATCTCGCAGCTCCATCCCTGACGTCGATGAACCGGTCGGAGTCGATCTGAGGTGAATCACGCCCTCCATCGAATTAAAAAAGCATTCATTTGATACGTCAAGACACCCCCAAGGACACCACCGCTTGTCTGGCGGCCTTGGGATGACGGTCCGTCACAGCAACTGGAAGCGGACATGGAGGCGCGCGATCGGGGTTGGCAGTAGCGGCGTGTACGGCAGGAGGTTCGGCCCGGAGAATGACGACGGTCTGGTCCCGGCGTCCGGCGTTTGGTGGTCGCTCCGCGCCTGGCGAGTTGTTCGCGCCGCGGGTCGATCGGTTGGCGGTGCGGAACGGGTGCCCGCCGTGGGTGGGTGTTGCGCTTGAGACCTGTTGAACAGGAGACCTTTCATTGATGCGACCGACCCCCGCTGAGGTTCCCCTGACCGGAGGACGCATCACCTCAGGAGTCGTCCGGGTCGCCGATACCGTTCGGCGGCCCGCCACGGCCTCCTCCGCCTTCGTCGCTCAACTACTCACACACCTTGAGCAATGCCAGTTCACGGGAGCACCGCGCTATCTTGGACGAGACGAAGCCGATCGCGATGTTCTCACCTACCTGCCCGGCTGGGTGCCGGCCAGGTTCCAGCGCTGGAGCGACGCCCAAGTTGCTTCAGCTGGGGCGCTTCTTCGCTCGTTGCACGACGCCACCCGCAACAACGGACTCACCGGGGAGCACCCCGTCGTCTGCCATCACGACCCTGGACCCAACAACACGGTGTTTCGAGCTGGGCTCCCCGTCGCCTTCATCGACTTCGACACCGCCGCCCCCGGTGATCCGCTCGATGACATCGGATACATGGCCTGGACGTGGTGCATCTCCTCCAAGACCACCTGGCCGCCGGCCACCGCGCAAGCCGCCCAGGTGCGGGTGCTCGCCGACGCCTACGGACTCACCGCCGCGCGCCGTGCTGCCGTCGTCGATGCGATCCTCGACCGCCAATCCCGCAACGCCCGCTGGTGGGCAGAACGCCTGACCGACTCCAGCCACCTGGCCGGTCCCGAACAGATCACCTCCCGCATCGCATGGTCCGAACGCGAACACGGCTACACCAGTGCCAACCGCCTTGTCTTCGCGACGGCACTGCGCTGACACCGAGCATGCTTCTGATCGCATGGGCCGTGAACGATAGTTGGCGGAATATGAGTTTCGGCGTTTGTGATCCTGCTGGTAGGGGGGCGAAGGTGAACCGTGGCCCCCACCCTTGACGAGGCCACGGTGGCGCGATCGTGGTCAAGCCTTGATGGGTGCGGCCGCCGCGGCGGCCAGTTCGATCTTCGCGCAGTAGGCCGCACGGGCTTCCTCGTCGATCTGCTTCTCGTGTTCGGGGCGCACCCCGGTCCGGCCGTCGAGGCCCTCGCGCAGGATGTCGGCGTGCCCGGCATGCCGGTTGGACTCGCCGAGTACATGGACCAGGACGGCGAACAGGTTCGTGTTGGGACAAGGCTCCGGCCACCACGGCACGTGGCCGGGGGCGTCGAGGGGAAGCTATCCAGCCGCCGCCGGCACCGGCGCCGGCGCAGGTGCAGCTCACCAGTGTGAGCTCGCCCGCCCCCGGCCCGACCTCCGGCCGCGGCGCCGGCACCGGACGCAGCGGCGGCGGCACCAGCAACCCCGGCGCGTGCACGAGCCAGTCGTGCATGCTGCGGTACACCGATCCGGCCGCCGCCCAGCGCATCGCCGAGCTGATGGCCGAGAACAAGCGCATCGCCGACGCGCTCGCCGAGGAGCAGGCCAGGCGCAGGCAGGCCGAGGAGGCGCTGCAGAAGGAGAAGCAGAAGAAGAAGCGCGGCTGGTGGGACCGCTGGGGCCGGACGGTGGCGGCGGTCGCCGTCGGCGTCGTCGGCACGGTGGCCGTGGGCGCGTGCGGCGTGACCGTGGTGTGCGGCGTGGCGCTGGGGGCCGGGATCGGCATGGCGAGCTACTCGGTGCAGAACGCGGGCTCCGACCGGTTCAGCGTGACCGGCCTGGCCTTCGCCGGGCTCACCGGGGCGGCGCTGGGCGGCGCCGGCCGCTACCTGAAGGCGGGCCAGGAGCTCGCCAAGGCCCAGGCGGGGGTGAAACTGCCGATGGGCACCGAAGTACTGAGAAGGGCGCGGAACATGGCCACACAACCCAAGGCGACCTGGTCGTTCACCAACTGGTTCAAGTTCCACAAGCCATGAGCCGGCTGACGGAGATCCTGCGCAGGCCGCGTACGTGGGCGGTCGTCGGAATGCTGGTCGTGGTGGACCTGCTGGCGGTCCTCCTGCTGCCCGGGGAGGTGTCGGTGTACGCGGTGATCGCGCTGACGATGGCCGCCGCGATGTTCATCGGCTAGCCCGTCCGCGGCACGTTCGATGATCGGGCGATGGCCGCCGCGTCCCTTTCGGGGGGTGCGGCGGCCATCTGTTTAGTTATGCGAATATAATCGTTATATGCCTATAACCAGCAGGGCGCCCGTCTTGTCCACGTCCGCGCTCAGCCCCCGCCGGCGGCTGCTCGTGCTGGCCATCTGCTGCATGAGCCTGTTCATCGTCGGGCTGGACAACACGATCGTGAACATCGCGCTGCCCGCCATCCGGCGCGACCTGAACGCCTCCATGTCCGGACTCCAGTGGATCATCGACGCCTACACGGTGGTGCTGGCGAGCCTGCTCATGCTGGCCGGCTCGACCGGCGACCGGGTCGGCCGCCGGCGCACGTTCCAGACGGGGCTGGCGCTGTTCACACTCGGCTCGCTCATGTGCTCGCTGGCGCCCGGCCTCGGCTGGCTGATCGCGGCGCGGGCGCTGCAGGCCGTCGGCGGGTCGATGCTCAACCCGGTCGCCATGTCGATCATCACGAACACCTTCACCGAGCCGCGCGAGCGAGCGCGGGCGATCGGCGTGTGGGGCGGCGTCGTCGGCGTCAGTATGGCACTCGGCCCGCTGGTCGGCGGCATGCTGGTGGACTCGGTCGGCTGGAAGTCGATCTTCTGGATCAACATCCCCGTCGGGCTGGCCGCGTTCGCGCTGTGCGCGCTGTTCGTGCCCGAGTCGCGCGCGCCGCGCCCACGCCGGGTGGACCCGGTCGGGCAGGCGCTGGTGATCGTGCTGCTGGCCACCCTGACGTACGGCTTCATCGAGGCGCCGGCCGCCGGCTGGGGGGCGCCGCGCACACTGGGCTGCTTCGCGGTCGCGGCGCTGGCGCTGGCCTTCCTGGCGCCGTACGAGCTGCGCCGCACCGACCCGCTCATCGATTTGCGCTTCTTCCGCAGCGCGCCGTTCACGGGGGCCACCGTCATCGCGGTGTGCGGCTTCGCCGCGCTGGGCGGGTTCCTGTTCGTCAACACCCTCTACCTCCAGGACGTCCTGGGCCTGTCCGCCCTGCACGCCGGCCTCTACACGCTGCCCATGGCCGGGCTGACCGTGGTCTGCGCGCCGCTGTCGGGCCGGATCGTCGGGAACGCCGGGCCCCGCGTCCCGCTGCTGGTGGCCGGGATCACCATGACGGCCAGCGGCCTGATCATGACCGGGCTGGCGGCGGACACGCCGACCTGGCGGCTCATGGCCGCGTACGTGCTGTTCGGGGTGGGGTTCGGCATGCTGAACGCGCCCATCACCAACACCGCCGTGTCCGGCATGCCGCGCGCCCAGGCCGGCGTGGCCGCGGCGGTGGCCTCCACCAGCCGCCAGATCGGCCAGTCGCTCGGCGTCGCGGTCATCGGCTCGCTGGTCACCTCGGCGGTGGCCGGCCCGTTCGCCGCCGGATTCCCCTCGGCCAGCCACGTCGGCTGGTGGATCGTCGCCGGGTGCGGGCTGGCCATCCTGCTGCTCGGTATCCTGACCACGACCGGCTGGGCCCGCCGCAGCGCCACCCGTACCGCCGAACGGCTCGCCCACGCTCCCGACAGAACGGCGGACGCGTCATGACCGACACCTCCGGCCAGGAGGCCGTGGCCCGCGTCTGGGCGGCCATGTACGACCTCGTCCTGCGGCAGGAGGACCGCCGCAAGGAGGTCGCCGAGACGCTCGGCATGAGCTTCTTCCGGGTCAAGGCGCTGCGCCGCCTGCTGGCCGGGCCGATGACCATGCGGGAGCTGACCGCGGAGCTGTCCACCGACAAGCCGTACACCACGCTGATGGTCGACGACCTGGAGCGGCGCGGCCACGTGACCCGCAGCGTCTCCCCCGACGACCGCCGCAGCAAGATCGTCGCCCTGACCCCGGCGGGGACGGCCGCCGCCGAGGAGGCCGAGCGCATCCTGGCCCGCCCGCCGCGCTCCCTGCTGGCCCTCGACCCCGGCGACCTGGCCGCCCTCGACCGCATCATGGCCCGCCTGCGCGCCCCGGAGGAGGCCGCGCGGCAGCGGTGAGGTCAGCCCCCGAACCCGGACAGGGCGGCGACGCCGAGTGTCTGCTCGGCGCCGAACTCCTCGAAGGTGGCGACGGGCCGGAAGCCCAGGCGGGCGGCCAGCCTCAAGGAGCGTCCGTTCGCCGTCCGGGTGACGACCACGACCGGCTGGTCGGGCAGCTCGGCCGCCGCCGCCCTCAGCGCGGCGGACGCGGCCTCGTGCGCGAACCCGCTCCCCCACGCGGCGCGCCGCAGCACGTACGACAGCTCCAGCTCCTCGCCGTCGCCGGTCACGTGCCCGGGACGGCCGGCCGCCCGGCGGTCGAGCGACAGCGTCCCGAGGAGCCCGTCGGTGACGAGGTCCGCGATGACGTAGGCGCCCGGGGCGGCCGTCGCTCCGGCGGTCCCGGCGGCGTCGAGGAACCGCTCGACGTCGCCGCGTGGGCGCGGGCCGCCCAGGTGCTCGCGCACCTCGGGGTCGGTCATCAGCTCGACGAGACCGTCACGGTCGGCGTCGCGGGCCTTGCGCAGCAGGAGACGCCCTGCGGCGATCTCGGTGGCGGACAGCGTCGGCAGGTGGCTCATGGAACCTTGATCCTAGGACCGGCGAACTACGGGGACGGGGACCAGACGCCGGCCGCGGTGCCGTCCTGGACGTGCCGGCGGTAGGTGACGACCTTGCCGTGGATGATCTCCAGGCTCGCCGTCAGGTCGGCTATCCGGTCGCGGACGGCCCGTTCGTGCTCCTCCAGCAGCTCCAGCCGCTCCGGCTCGTTGCCCGGCCCCGACCGCACGAGATGGGCGAACCTCCGCAGGGTGGCGATCGGCATGCCGCTCTCGCGCAGCCGGTTGCACAGCAGCAGCCACTCCACGTCGGCCCGGTCGTAGGCCCGCTGCCCGCCGGCGGTACGCGGGATCGGGCGCAGGAACAGCTCCTCGCGTTCGAAGAAGCGCAGCGCGTGGACGCCCAGCCCGGTGACCCGCGCGACGTCCCCGATGGACAGGCGGTCCGCGTCCCTGCTCATGACACCTTCCCATAGCTTGACCTAGATTGCACTCTAGATTCTACGGTCGGGGGCATGGCACGTACACACCACAGAATCGGCTCGGGTTTCGGCGCGCACAGCACGGCCGACGACGTCCTGACCGGCGTCGACCTGTCCGGCAGGAACGTCCTGATCACCGGCGGCTACTCGGGCCTCGGCCTGGAGGCGACCCGCGCGCTGGTACGGGCGGGAGCGCACGTCGTCGTGCCCGCCCGCCGTCCCGACGTGGCGAAGGACGCGCTGCGCGACCTCCGCCGCACGGAGGTGCGCGAGCTGGACCTGGCCGACCTCGGCAGCGTCCGCGCCTTCGCCGACCAGTTCCTGGAGACCGGCCGCACCCTCGACGTCGTCATCGGCAACGCGGGCGTCATGGCCTACCCCCACCGGCCCGTCGGCCCCGGCTGGGAGGCGCATCTCGCCATCAACCACCTCGGCCACTTCGCCCTGGTCAACCGGCTGCGCCCGGCGCTCGCCGGGGCCCGGGTGGTGTCGGTCTCCTCCTCCGGGCACTTCCTGTCCGACATCCGCTGGGACGACCTCCACTTCCGCCACGGCTACGACCAGTGGACGGCCTACGGGCAGTCCAAGACGGCCAACGCCCTGTTCGCCGTCCATCTGGACGCCCTCGGCGCGGCCGACGGCCTGCGGGCCTTCGCCGTGCACCCGGGCAGCATCCTCACCCCGCTGCAGCGCCGCATCCCCCACGAGGAACAGGTCGCCCAGGGCTGGATCACCTCCGGCGGACGCCGGGCCGACGGCTTCAAGACCCCGGAACAGGGCGCGGCTACGGCGGTCTGGGCGGCCACGTCACCCCTGCTGGAGACGCACGGCGGCGCCTACTGCCAGGACTGCGACCTCGCCGAGCCGGCGACGGGCGACGACATGCTGGTCGGCGGCGTCAAACCCTGGGCCCTCGACCCCGACTCCGCCGCCCGCCTGTGGAAACTCTCCGCCGCCCTGACCGGCCACGACGCCTTCTCCTGACCGCCCGGCTCACCCGCGGCGGCCGGATGGCCGGGGACGGCGACGGGGGGGCCCCCCCCCCAAAACGGGGGGGGCCGGGGGGGGGGGGGGCGGGGCGGGGGGGGGGGCGGGGGGGGGCGGGCGGGTTGTTTAGGTCGTGGCCCCCCGCGGTGCAGGCGGGGGGGGGGGGGGGGCCGCCGAGAG
>NZ_JBEYTJ010000062.1:37969-46828 GCF_040642995.1 Nonomuraea sp. NPDC047529
CCACCGCCGAATCGGCGGGGCCGGCCGGAGGGTTCGAAGGTCAGCCGTGGGAGTCGACGGTCGCGGCGCGCTTGATGGTCAGCTCGTCGCCGCCGATGGAGCAGGCGGGGCCGTTGGGGCCGCCGAAGCGGACGGAGTCGAAGAAGTCGCGGAAGGTGCTGTAGAAGTTGCCCTTGCCGCGCGGGCCGGTGACGGCCGAGCAGCCGCCGTAGTCGGACTCGGAGTAGAGATGGATGAGCGTGTCGGTGCGGTTCCAGTCGGACTTGGCGCGATCGCCCATGCCCAGGGCGGCCAGGCTGGCCGTGCTCGCCTGGAGCTGGACGATGTCCCCGGTGCCGTCGAGGCCGGAGAAGAGGCAGTAGTTGCCTTCCTGGCAGCGGTCGTACCCTGTCGCCGCCTGGGCGGGGGACGCCACTGCGGCCAGGGCGGCCACGGCGATCGGTAATGCCAGAACGTGAAACTTCTTGCCCACCATACCTCCATGGACGAAACTTTCCTTCTGTCCGAACATACATAGTGAGATCAACTTGCGCTAGACCGTCAGGGCGGACGTTCTTCAGCGGATAATCCGCTACGGGATGACTTGATAGCCTCGATGACATGACTTCGATGGCGCCCGCCCGCACCGAGCACGACCTGTCGTTCCTGCTCGACCACACCAGCCACGTCCTGCGCACCCGGATGGCGGCGGCCCTGGCCGAGCTCGGGCTGACCGCGCGCATGCACTGCGTGCTCGTGCACGCCCTGGAGGAGGAGCGCACGCAGATCCAGCTCGCCGAGATCGGCGACATGGACAAGACCACGATGGTGGTGACCGTCGACGCCCTGGAGAAGGCCGGACTGGCCGAGCGGCGCCCGTCGAGCACCGACCGGCGGGCCCGGATCATCGCCGTGACCGAGAAGGGCGCACAGGTGGCGCGGCGCAGCCAGGAGATCGTGGACGGCGTGCACACCGCGGCCCTCGGCTCGATCCCCGACCAGGAGCGGGAGGTGCTGGTACGCGCCCTGAACCGGCTGGTCACCGGCCACCTGGAGACCCCGGTCGAGGCCCCGCAGCCGGTCCGGCGGGCCAGGGCGCGCGGCTAAATAGTTCCGTCGCATATCGTCTGCAACGGAACTATCTGCTACGGTCTCTCTTGTTGCACCCCTTGAACAGGAGACGACCATGTCCCTCACCTCCCGGCACACCGCCTTGGCCGTGCTGTCGACGTCCGCCCTGATGACCATCCTCGACGGCAGCATCGTCACCGTGGCCATGCCCGCCATCCAGCGCGACCTGGGGTTCTCCCCCGCCGGGCTGAGCTGGGTCGTCAACGCGTACCTGCTCGCGTTCGGCGGGCTGCTGCTGCTCGCCGGCCGGCTCGGCGACCTCGTGGGCCGCAGGACGTTGTTCCTGGCCGGGAACGCGGTGTTCACCGGCGCGTCCCTGCTGGCCGGCGCGGCGGGCAGCGAGGGCATGCTGATCGCCGCCCGCTTCCTGCAGGGCGTCGGCAGCGCGATGGCCTCGGCCGTCGTGCTCGGCATCCTGGTGACCCTGTTCACCGAGCCGCGCGAACGGGCCAGGGCGATCGCGGTCTTCAGCTTCACCGGCGCGGCCGGCGCGTCGATCGGGCAGGTGCTCGGCGGCGTGCTCACCGACGCGCTGAGCTGGCACTGGATCTTCTTCATCAACCTGCCGATCGGGCTGGCGACGATCGCACTGGCGCTGCGCGCCCTGCCCGCCGACCGCGGCCTCGGCCTCGCGCGGGGCGCCGACGTGGCCGGCGCGCTGCTGGTCACCTCGGGCCTGATGCTGGGCATCTACACCGTGGTCAAGGTCGAGGAACACGGATGGCTCTCCGCGCACACCCTGGCGTTCGGCGCGGTCTCGCTGGCCCTGCTCGCCGGTTTCTTCCTGCGTCAGGCCACCGCGCGCACGCCGCTGATGCCGCTGCGCGTGCTGCGTTCCCGTAACGTCGCCGGGGCGAACGTCGTGCAGATGCTCGCGCTGTCGGCGATGTTCGCCTTCCAGATCATCGTCGCGCTCTACATGCAGAAGGTCCTCGGGTACGGCGCCCTCGGCACCGGCCTGGCGATGCTCCCGGCGGCGGTGGCGATCGGCGGCGTGTCGCTGTTCGTGTCGGCGCGGCTGAGCGCCCGCTTCGGCACGCCCGCCGTGCTGCTGGCCGGGCTGGTGCTGCTGCTGGCCGCGATGGCCTGGCTCACGCGGGTGCCGGTGCACGCCGACTACGTCACCGATCTGCTGCCGGTCATGGTGCTGATCGCGGGTGGCGGGCTGGCGCTGCCGGCGCTGACCGCGCTCGGCATGTCGGCCGCCCGCGCGGACGACGCCGGCCTGGCCTCCGGGGTGTTCAACACCACCCAGCAGATCGGCATGGCGCTGGGCGTGGCCGTCCTGACCACCCTGGCGGCCTCCCGTACGCAGGAGCTGCGGGCCGGCGGGGCGGCCGAGGCCGCGGCGCTGACCGGCGGTTACCATCTGGCCTTCGCCACCTCGGCCGGGCTGCTCGCCGCGGCCGTCGTGGTCGCCCTGACCGTCCTGCGCCGGCCCCGGTCCGCCGCGCCCGCCGAGGCGCCCCGGACCGAGCAGCCGGCCGCCCTCTGACACCCCTTCCACGAAACGGAGCTGATCATCATGACCGAGCGCACCTACGGCCCCGGACAGGGCCCTGGCGCCCGCCCTCTCACCGAGGACGAACTCCTGCACATCCTCGCCCGCCAGCCCTTCGGCGTGCTGGCCACGCTCAAGCGCGACGGCCGTCCGCACCTGGCCTCGATGGCCCTGCGCTGGGACGCCGCCGAACGCGTCCTGCGCATCTCCTCGGCCGAGGGCCGCGTCAAGGTGCGCCACCTGCTCGCCGACCCGCGGGCGTCGGTGCACCTCCAGGGCGACAGCGTGCTGTCGTACGCCGTCGCGGAAGGGCGCGCGGAGATCTCCGAGCCGTCGCTCACGCCGGGCGACGCGGCCGGACGCGAGCTGCTGGAGATGGCCGGCGGCTTCCCCGACCCGGCGGACGAGGCCGCCTTCCTGGAGGAGATGACCAAGGGCCGCCGCCTGGTCATCAGGATCCGGGTGGACCACCTGTACGGCATCGCCCTGGACGCCGCCACCTGACCGGCGGCGGGTTGCCGGGGAACCGGCGGCACGACAAGGATGGCATGATCGACAAGGGGGTGTCGTCGTATGCGGTTCCCGAACCGTCCGCTGGCGGTGATGCTGGCCGGGGCGCTGACCGCCTGCTCCGCGCCCGGTCCCGCCCCCGCGCCGAGCCCCGTCGCCGTGCCGGTGACCACGGCCGTGCCCACCCCCGTCCCGTCCGTGGCGGTCGCGACCCGGCCGCCGGTCGTGCGGCCCGAGCGCGGCGACTGCTCGGGGGCGAGCGCCCGTGACTTCGACGGCGACGGCGGCGACGACGTCGCCCTCGGCTACCTGGGCACCACCGGCCGGGTGCACGTGCTGTCGGCGGGCAAGGTCATCCACGTCCCCACCCCGCCGGGCAACAGGATGAAGGGCTTCGGCTGGTCGGTGACCATGGCCCACGTCAACGGCGACCGCTGCGCCGACCTCGTCGTCGGCACCCGTACGCTCACCGTGGCGGGCCGGAGGGGGGCGGGCGGGGTCTACGTCCTGTACGGCGGAGCCGCCGCCCCGCCGCGCAAGCTCGTCTCGCCGCTGCCGCAGGAGGACGCGGCCTTCGGCGAGGCCGTCGCCGCCTACGGCGACCTGGTCGCGATAGGCGCGCCGCGGGAGCGGCCGGGAGGCGCGGTCTACCTGTTCAGGAAGGGCGTGTTCGTCCGGCGGATCACCCAGGAGACGCCCGGCGTGCCCGGCGCCTCCGAGGTCGCCGACCGTTTCGGCGACCGCCTCGCCCTCGGCCCGCTCGCCGGCGGCGGGGTGGGCCTCGTGATCGGCGCCACCGAGGAGCGCCGGGACGGCCCCGGCCGCCAGGACGCCGTCGACCGGGACGACCCGCCTCCCGGCGCGGTCACCGTGGTGCGCGACGTGACGGCTCCCCGGCTCAGCGGGACCCGGCTCCGGCCGCCACGGGACGACGACGGCAAGCCCTGCGGGGGCTTCGGCGAGAGCATGGTGTACGTCCCGCGCACCGGGCCGGCCGTGTACTCGCCGCGATGCGGCCGGCTGCGGTTCTACGACCTCCGTCTCAGGACCCTCCGCACGGTGACGGCCCTGCGGGAGCCGTGGGACGTGGACCTGGCCGCCTCCGCCGACGGACGGGTGGCGGCCCTGGGCGGCGACTACGACGACCCCACCCTGCTGCTGCTGTCCCCGAAGGACCGGTCCGGCGACCGCCGGCTCACGGGAGACCACCTCGCCGACGCGACGCACAGGGGGATCGCGTTCAGCGGGAGCCGCGTCGTGGTGACGATGGAGGGGAACGCCGACGTGGCCCTCATCGATCCCGCCACGGGGAAGGCCGAGCTGCTCAAGACCGCCACAGGAGACCTCTTCATCAAGGCCGTCACAGGCTGACGGCCCCCGGCGAGGGGCCCTGTACACCAAACCAAGCGCTTGCTACGCTCCGCCCATGACGTCCACCGTGGTGTGGGGTACCGGCAACGTCGGCCGCGCCGCCATCAGGGCCGTGGAGGCCCATCCCGACCTCAGTCTCGCCGCCGTCCTCGTGCACTCCCCCGGCAAGGTCGGCCGCGACGCCGGGGAGCTCGCCGGTCTCGGCCGCGACCTCGGCGTCACCGCCACGGACGACGTCGCCGCCGTCCTGGCCGCCCGCCCGCGCGCCGTCGTGTACGCCGCCTCCGGCGACCTGCGTCCCGACGACGCCCTGGCCGACGTCGTACGGGCGATCCGGGCCGGCGCCGTCGTCGTCACGCCCTCCCTGTACGCCCTCTACGACCACCGTGGCGCCCCGCCCGAGCTGCGGGAACAGGTGCTGGCCGCCGTCGCGGAGGGCGGCGGCTCCCTGTTCGCCTCCGGCATCGACCCCGGCTGGGGCAACGACCTGCTTCCCCTGCTGCTCAGCGGCCTCGGCTCGGTCGTGGACGTGATCCGCTGCCAGGAGATCTTCGACTACTCCGGCTACGACCGCCCGGACGCGGTCCGGTACATGGTCGGCATGGGCGAGCCGATGGAGTACGAGCCGCCGATGATCGCGCCCACGGTCCCGTCGATGGTGTGGGGCGGCCAGGTACGGCTGATGGCGCGGGCCCTCGGCGTCACCCTGGAGGAGATCCGCGAGGTCGTGGAGCGGCGCCCGCTCGACCGTACGGTCACCACCGCCCGCATGGGCGTGTTCGAGGCCGGCACCCAGGGCGCGGTGCGGTTCGAGGTGCAGGGCGTCGTGGAGGGTGAGCCGCGCATCGTGATCGAGCACGTCACCCGCATCCACCCCTCCTGCGCCCCCGACTGGCCGCTCCCGCCGGACGGCGGCGACGGCGCCCACCGGGTGATCGTCGAGGGCAGCCCGCGCATCGAGGTCACGATCGAGGCCACCGACGAGGGCGGCAACCGCTCGGCGGGCGGGAACGCCACCGCGGCCGGCCGGCTGGTGAACGCCGTCGACTGGCTCGCCGCCGCCCCGCCCGGTCTGTACGACGCGCTCGACGTCCCGTTGCGCCCCGCGTCCGGCCGGCTCGGAAGGAAGAACCCGTGATCGTCGACGTTCCCGGCGGCAAGGATCCGATCGCCTACGTCTGGGGCGAGATGGTCCCCGGCATCGGCACCGCCGCCTCGAAGTTCTCCATGGCCGTCTACGCCCACACCACGCTGGGCCTGCGCGAGTTCGAGGCGGCCCGGCTGCGCATCGCGCAGATCAACGGATGCGTCTTCTGCCTCGACTGGCGCACCGAGCGCGACGGCGTCAAGGTCGAGGACGGCTTCGCCGACGCGGTCGCCGGCTGGCGGACCACCGGCGCCTTCGACGCGCGCACCCGGCTCGCCGCCGAGTACGCCGAGCGGTACGCCCTGGACCACCACGGGCTCGACGAGGAGTTCTGGTCCCGGATGACCGAGCACTACAGCGAGAAGGAGATCGTGGAACTGAGCATGAGCATCGGTTCCTGGTGGGCCTTCGGCCGGCTCAACCACGTGCTGGGCCTCGACACGGCCTGCATGCTGACCGGCGGCCCGTCCCCCTCCGTCAGACCGACCGAGTCTCCGTCCAGCCGACCGAGCGAGGGCCCGTGACATGAACCCCAGCCGCCGCACCTTCATCGCCGGAACCGCCTCCCTCCTGGGCGCCGCCGCCCTGCCCGGCCGCGCCGCCGCCGCTGCCGTCGCCGCCGGCCCGATCGCGGACGGCGCCCGCGTCCCCGCCCTGGTGATCGGCACCGGGTACGGCGGCTCGGTGGCCGCACTGCGCCTGGCCCAGGCGGGCGTCGAGGTGCACATGATCGAGATGGGCATGGCCTGGGACACGCCCGGCCCGGACGGCAAGATCTTCTGCAACACGCGCGAGCCCGACTACCGCTCGTACTGGCTGCGTACCAGGACCAAGGCGCCGCTCAACTACTTCCTCGGCTTCCCCATCGACCGGGACATCCCTCGCTACACCGGCATCCTGGACGCCGAGGAGTTCGCCGGCATCACGGTCTACCAGGGCCGCGGCGTCGGCGGCGGATCGCTGGTCAACGGCGGCATGGCCGTCACGCCCAAACGGGAGAACTTCGCCTCGGTGCTGCCGTCGGTCGACGCCGACGAGATGTACGGCGTCTACTACCCGCGCGCCAACTCCGGCCTCGGCGTCGGCCTGGTGGACCCGGCCTGGTTCGACACCACCGCGTGCTACCAGTACGCCCGCGTCGGCCGCAAGCACGCCCAGCGCTCCGGCTTCCCGTTCACCTTCGTGCCCGACGTGTACGACTGGGACTACATGAAGCAGGAGGCGGCCGGCACGGCCCCCCAGTCGGCGCTGGCCGGCGAGATCCTGTACGGCAACAACCACGGCAAGAAGTCCCTGCAGAAGACCTACCTCGCGCGGGCGGGCGCGACCGGCAAGGTGACGATCTCGCCGCTGCACCGGGTCACCTCGGTCGCCCCGGCGGCGGGCGGCGGCTACACCGTCCGGATCGACCAGCTCGCCACCGACGGCTCGGTCACCGCCGCCAAGACCGTCACAGCCGCCCGGGTCTTCTTCGCCGCGGGCAGCGTCGGCACCAGCAAGCTGCTGGTCAGGCTGAAGGCCACCGGCGCGCTGCCCGGCCTGAACGACGAGGTCGGCAAGGGCTGGGGCGACAACGGCAACGTGATGTGCGGCCGGGCCAACCACCTGTGGGACCCGACCGGCAAGCTGCAGTCGGCCATCCCGTGCGCGGGCATCGACAACTGGACGGCCGGGGGCGCGTTCGCCGAGGTGGCGCCGCTGCCGACCGGGATCGAGACGTACGCCTCGTTCTACCTGTCGATCACCAACACCCCGCACCGGGCGCAGTTCTCCTGGAACGCCGCGACCGGCAAGGTGGACCTGAGCTGGCAGACCGCCTGGAAGCAGACGTCCATCGACATGGCGAAGACGATCTTCGACAAGATCAACTCCAAGGAGGGGACGATCTACCGCACCGACCTGTTCGGCGTGTACAAGATCTGGGGCGACCACCTCACCTACCACCCGCTCGGCGGCGCGGTGCTGAACCGGGCCACCGACAACTACGGCCGCCTGGCCGGACACCCCGGCCTGTACGTCATCGACGGTTCGCTGATCCCCGGCAACACCACGGTGAACCCGTTCGTCACCATCACGGCGCTGGCCGAGCGGAACATCGAGAAGATCATCGCCACCGACCTTTAGCGCAGGGTTTGCCGAAACGGCAACGGAGTTGGCGGGCCGCGGCACGGGCCGCGCATGATCCTGGTGACAGACCAGGACACACGTGCGTGGAGGAACGATGTCACAGCCCACCCCGGTCGCCGAGGGCGTCCACCGCCTGGCGCCCTCCCCCGCCGGCCGCGTCCATCTCGTGGAGGCGGGGCAGGGGCCGCTGGTGCTGCTGGTGCACGGTTTCCCCGAGTCCTGGTACTCCTGGCGGCACCAGCTCCCGGCGCTGGCCGCCGCCGGGTACCGGGCGGTGGCGGTGGACGTGCGCGGCTACGGCCGCTCGTCCAAGCCGGCGGACGTGGCCGCGTACCGGATGACCGAGCTGGTCGAGGACGGCGTGGCGGTGGTGCGGGCGCTGGGCGAGCGGACCGCGGTGATCGTCGGCCACGACTGGGGCGCCTCGATCGCGGCCCACAGCGCCCTGCTGCGGCCGGACGTCTTCCGCGCGGTCGCCATGCTCAGCGTGCCGTACACGCCGCGCGGCGGGCCGCGTCCCACCGAGGTGTTCGCCGCCATGGGCGGGACGGACGAGTTCTACGTCAGCTACTTCCAGACACCCGGCCGGGCCGAGGCCGAGATCGAGCCGGACGTCCGGGGCTGGCTGGCGGGCACGTACGCGGCCCTGTCCGCCGGGACCATGCCGGGCCCGGACGCGCCCCACCCGCTGTTCGTGGCCCCGGGCGGCAGGATGCGCGACCGGTTCCCGGCGGACGGCACGCTGCCCGGCTGGCTGAGCGAGGCCGACCTCGACTTCTACGCCGCCGAGTTCGAGCGCACCGGCCTGACCGGCGCGCTCAACCGCTACCGCAACATGGACCGCGACTGGGCCGACCTCGCGCCCCACGACGGCGCGCCCGTCACCCAGCCCTCGCTGTTCGTCGGCGGCGCCGACGACGCCACCACCCGATGGCTCTCCGCCGCGATCGACGCCTTCCCCGCCACCCTGCCGGGCCTGGTCTCCTCCCGTCTCCTGGACGACTGCGGCCACTGGGTCCAGCAGGAGCGGCCCGCCGAGGTCAACGCCATCCTCCTCGACTGGCTCGCCCGGCTCTGACGCGGACACCGCGGG
>NZ_JBEYTJ010000063.1:0-45195 GCF_040642995.1 Nonomuraea sp. NPDC047529
CCCACACCCCGACGGCACCACCCTCATCACCGGCGGAACCGGCGGCCTGGGCAGCATCCTGGCCCGCCACCTGGCCACCCACCACCACACCCGACACCTCCTGCTGGCCTCCCGGCGCGGCCCCCACGCCCCCGGCGCCGACCAACTACGCCAAGACCTCCACACCGCAGGCGCCCACGTCGACATCATCGCCTGCGACCTGTCCGACCCCACCCAAATCGCCGCGCTCCTCCAACGCATCCCGGCCCGGCACCCGCTGACCGCGATCTACCACACCGCCGGCATCCTCAACGACGCCACCCTCACCACCCTCAACCCCGCCCAGACCGACCAGGTCCTGCAACCCAAAGCCGACGCCGCCTGGCACCTGCACCAAGCCACCACCAGCCTCGGCTTGGACCTGGCCCAGTTCGTCCTGTATTCCTCCTCCGCCGCCACCCTCGACAGCGCCGGCCAGGGCAACTACTCAGCCGCCAACGCCTTCCTGGACGCCCTGGCCGTCCACCGCACCCGCCTGGGCCTACCCGCCCAATCCCTGGCCTGGGGCATGTGGGACCCCCGAACCGGCGGCATGACCCACCAACTGGCCACCCACGACCTGCAACGCCTGACCCGCTCAGGCTTCACCGCCATGGACGCCCACCACGGCATGAACCTGCTGGACACCGCACAAGCCACCCCAGAACCCTTCCTGATCCCGCTCCCCATAGACCGACGAGCCCTCGCCACACGACCAGACGGCGTCCCCGCGATCCTCCGAGCCCTGACACCCGCCCCCAAACGCCGTACCGCCGAGGCTGCGCCCGCCCCTGAGACCCGCACACCACTGGAACAGCGGCTGGCGGGGTTGCCGGTGGCCGAACAGGAACAGATCGTGCTCTCCGTGGTGCGCTCGGAGGTCGCCGCCGTGGTCGGGCACGCCTCCGGAGACCAGGTGGACCTGGACAAGTCCCTCAGCGAACTCGGCTTCGACTCGCTGACCTCGGTCGAGCTCCGCAACCGCCTCAGCCAGGTCACCGGACTACGACTGTCGGCGACGCTGGTCTTCGACCATCCCACCGCGGCCGCCATCGCCGAGCACGTCGGCGACCAGGTGCTTCCCAAGAAGGAATCGGTCGAGTCGCGGGCCATGCACAACCTGGATGAGCTGGGCCGGCTGCTGAAGGAGATCTCCGCCGACGGAGAGGCGGCGACCGCTCTCACGGTGCGCCTCCAGAAGCTCATGGACGACTGGCGCGGAGGCCGTCCCCAGGCGAACAAGGACGGCGATGTGCGTACGGCCGATGCGGACGAGCTCTTCACGATGATCGACGAGGGCCTGTGAGGTCTCACGACTCCGCCGGCACTCAGAGGCCGCACCCCGGCACCATCCATCCGGCAGAAGCGGGAGTCCTAGTGAGCGGCTTGAATCCAACGGTGGCCCCTCCGGCGCCGCGGCTCGTGCACCACCTGCTGGACGACGCCGAGGCCGCGAACCCCGACGGCATCGCGGTGCGCGACGCGAAGGGCGGCTGGAGCTACCGGCAGGTGGCCGAGCTCAGTCACGCCGTCGCCGCCTGGCTGGCGGACGCGGGTGTGGAACCGAGTGACCGGATCATCGTGCGGCTGCCCAACGTGCGCGAGGTGGTCCCGCTGCTCTATGGCGCCTCCCGCCGTGGCGCCGTCTTCGTGCCGCTGAATCCCGGGATGAAGGCGTATCACCTGCGCTCGGTCCTGGAGGACTCCGAGCCCAAGCTGGTCATCGGGGGCGGGGAGGCCATGCGCGCGATCACCGACCTGCCGGTGTACGAGATCGACGACCTCTGGCAGAAGGTGCGGACGCTCGCGGACCAGGGCGGGTCGGCCGAGTCCGCGCAGGTCCGCGCGCAGGACGTCGCCGTCCTGATGTACACCTCGGGCAGCACGGCCGCGCCCAAGGCGGTGGTGTGCCCGCACGCGCAGGTGACGTTCGCGGCCTCGGCCATCAACGCGATGCTCGGCTACGGGCCGGACGACGTGGTCTTCTGCCGGTCGCCGATGTCCTTCGACTACGGGCTCTACCAGATCTTCCTGTCCGCCCTCGGGAACGCCGAGCTGGTGCTGGCCGGCGACGGGCCCGACCTGACGGTGCTGAGGCGGATCCAGGAGTGCGGCGCGACCGTCGTGCCCGTCGTCCCTTCGCTGGGCTCCATGCTCGCCACCCTCGGCAGGCGCGCTCCCGGCGCCGCGTCGGCGGTGCGCATGGTCACCAGCACTGGCGCCGCGCTTCCCGCCGCCACGATCGAGGGGCTGCGCGAGTGTTTCCCCGGCGCGCGCGTGGTGCGGATGTACGGCGTCACCGAATGCAAACGGGTCACGATCATGGAGCCCGAGCTGGACCGGGAACGCCCCGACTCGGTCGGCCGCGCCCTGCCCGGAACGCGCGTGCTGATCCTCGGCGAGGACGGCACGCCGTGCCCTCCCGGCACGACGGGGGAGATCGTGGTGATCGGGCCCAACGTGATGGCGGGTTACTGGCGCGCCCCCACGCTGACCGCCCGCACCTACCGGCCGGACGGGTCCGGCGGGACGCGCCTGCACACCGGCGACTACGGGCACCTCGACGAGGACGGTTACCTCTACTTCGAGGGCCGGCGCGACGACACGTTCAAGCGCAGGGGAACGCGGATGAGCACCACCGAGATCGAGGCCGCCGCGCTGGACATCCCGGGCGTCCGGGCCGCCGCGGCACTGCCTCCACACGGCCGGCACGATCTGGCGCTCCTCGTCGAAGGCGATCTGGAGCCGCACATCGTCCTGCGCGAGCTGGCGGAGCGGCTGGAGTCCGCGAAGGTGCCCGCGCTCTGCCGCGTCCTGCCCGCCCTACCGCTGACGCTCAACGGCAAGAACGAGCGCACGAAGCTCGCCCGGCTCCTGGAGGAGGGGCGGGAGTAGATCAAGAAAGCGGCGGCAGGGCCAGGCGAGCGCGCACGGGTTCCAGCGAAGCCAGGCTGACGGGTGCGGCCGACCAGGGGCGGTGCAGATGGTCGGCGTCTTCGCGGGGGACGAGATGAAGATGGAAGTGGAAGACGTCCTGCCAGCCGGCGGCGCGATTGGCCTGGAAGAGGGTCATGCCGTCGGGAGCGAGCACCTGCTTGATGCGCGCGGCCATCCGGTGGGCGGTCCGCATCACCGCCGCCGCGTCCTCCGGTGAGATGTCCCAGATGTCGGCTGCGTGGGCTTTGGGGATGACGAGGGTGTGGCCCTCCGTCACCGCGGTGATGTCGAGGAAGGCCATGGTCGACTCGTCCTCGTACAACAGGGCTGCCGGGAGGCGGCGGCCGGCGATGTCACAGAAGACACATCCGGCACCGGAAAGGGTACTCGTCACCGGCCGGCCTTCCGCAGCAGCTGATCGGACAGCTCCCGCAACGCCCGCGCGGTCCTCGACAACGGGAACCGCGCGGCGTTACGGAACCCGGCCGCACGCAGCTCGTCCAAGGCCGAGCCGTCCTTCGCCAGCCGCATGACGGCCTCCGGCAGCGCGGAGCGGTCCGAGAAGGTGAGAGCCGAGTCGCCCAGCACCTCCGCCAGCCCCGGGACCGGCTGATGGAGCACCGGAAGACCGCACGCCTGAGCCTCCACGGCGACCAGCCCGAACGCCTCCAGCCTCGTGGAGGGGACGACCAGCAGGTCCTGCTGCGCGAAGGCCCGCCACAGCTCCGGGCGGGTCAGCCAGCCGAGGTATCGCACGCCGGACATGTCCGTGACGCGCTCCAACGCCCGGTACTCCGCCACAGGTGCGGCGACACTCAACCGAACGCCCTCGACGCCCGCGACCGCTTCCAGGAGCGCCCCGCCCTTCTCGTCCGTGAGACGCCCCGCGTAGAGCACGCGGAACTCCTCTCCTCCGTACGGCGTGCGCTCGGGAGGGGCCGTGAGCAGGTGATCGGGAATGCCCCACGGGATGTGCACGACGCGGGAGCCGTCGCAGGGGAGCAGCCCGGCCATGGCCGCCGTGGGCACCACGATCGCGTGAGCGGCGGCGACGGCCTCGCGGAGAACGGCCTCCTGGCTCGGATGGTCCATGGCGAACAGCAGATCCGTCCCGTGCACCAGCGCGACCGACGGCAGATCGGGAAACGCGCGCAGCAGTGCGGGCGTCGCCCCGAACGCCAGATGTTGCAGGTGCAACAAGCCGTGCTCGCCCGCCGGGAACCGTTTCCGGATCGCGTCGGCCAGGTCGTCGACGTACGCCCAGAACCCCGGACCGTCCAGCTGCTTGCCGGGGACGTCGAGCAGGACGGGCGACCGCGCGCCCGGGTCGCCGCCGAGCATGAACACGTCGGCCGCGATGAGCGGCTCCGGCCCCAGATAGAGGTCGTGCAGCAGTTCGACGCTCCCGCCCGGGCTGCCGTGCGGCAGGTCCAGCCCGGTCAGGATCGCACCGCCGCCGCGGGCGGCCGTGCCCTGGGTCACTGGAACTCCTGGTACAGGTGCGAGATGTCGATCCCCCGGGTCTGCCGGTACTTCGTTCCCATGTGCTGATAGCTGGCCATGGCCCCGTGCGCCACCAGAAAGATGATCTTACCGAACGTCATGTACGGGTAGACGCGCACCGGCCGGGCCACGCGGATCTCAAGGGTCCAGTTGATGGAGTGGCCGGCGTGCCCCAGCGGCGCGGAGACGTGCACCCAGACGCCCAGCCCGCCCACGGTGTGGTTCCCGTTGATCATCTGCGCGTAGCGTTCGGAGGAGGTCCGCTCGTAGGTGACCCCCAGGTAGAGCCGTTCCGGCCGCAGGACCATGCCCTCGGGCGGTATCGGCTCCTCCACGTACGTGGTGACGGCGGCGGCGTCGAACTCCCGGTCGCAGACCCGGATGCGGTCGCCCAGCCGCCAGTCGTAGGCGTTGGGGGACAGGCGCCCGGGGTCGAACGGCTCGATGACGATGTCACCGCAGCGCACGGCGGCGGCGATCGCCTGCCCGGTGAGGATCACAGCGGAGCCATCCGGTCGTGCCAGTAACGGGAGGCCTGAGGGCCCGAGGCCGCCTGGTACTTGCCCGCGTAGAGATCGATCTCCCCGCAGGACACGAAGAACATGATCTGACCGATCTTCATGCCGGGGTACACGCGCAGCGGGCGGACCGGGGACAGCATGAGCGTCCACTGACCGTGGAACCCGATGTCCCCGATGGGGGCGGTGATCTCCACGAAGAGGCCGAGCCGCCCGACGGAGGAGCGACCGAACAGCAGCGGGACGTAGACGTCGGAGCCGACCCGCTCCACGGTGTGCCCGAGGTAGAGCTCGTCGGGCTGGAGGACGAACCCCTTCTCGTCGATCGAGACGGCCTGGGTGCGATTGGCCTCATGGGCGTCGACGACCACGTCCGGGTAGGTCAGCAACGTGTCGCCGAGCCGTACGTTGTAGCTGTTCGGATTGACCTGGTCGAGGCTGAAGGGCGAGATGTCGATGCGCCCGTCCCCGGTCGCCTGGATGATCTCCGGGCCGGTGAGGATCACGTCGTGATCCGGTTCGTCGCGAAGTCGAACTCGACGCGATCCTCGATCTCCAGCTCGCGCACCAGCCGATGCACGCCGGAGAAGTCGGTGACGAGCAGGTCGTTGCCGGGAAGGGACCGGCAGTCCTCGATGATGTCCCTGGCCTTCGGGATGTCGGCGAACTCCAGCAGCTGCGGCCACATGTCGTAGTCCTCGGCGCCGAAGGCGATGATCCCCTGCGGGAGGTTCCTGATGAAGAGGTCCTGCTGCTTCCTGTCGAGCTTGCGGAAGACCTCGCGCATGATCTCCAGCATCACCGGCCCGTGCGCGGCCTCGTCCCTCGAATGCAGCCGGGCGACGAGCGCGTGCATCGGCTGGATCGTCTTGTCCGAGGCCATGAGGTCGAGGAACGCGTTGACGCTGATCTCGCCGACGGCCGTCCACAGCAGGTAGAGCAGGTCGCGCTCCCATCGCTCGCCGGCCTGCGCCTCCAGGGCGTACAACGTCCGGTTGGTGATCGCGTGGGAGTACCGCTCGGGCTCGCCGGTGAGCTTTCTCGCCTGCCGGGTCCGGCGCATGGCGAGCATGTGCATGTAGGTGTGCCACACCTCGTCGACATGCGATTGCTGCACCGATTCCCTGGCCGCGGCGCTCTCCACTCCGGGAAAGACGCCATGGGCCAGCATCTCGAATGTCGGATTGGCCACGAACTCCTCGGCGGCGATGACGCGTTCGTTCCACATCAGCCAGGCCAGCGTGTTCACCAGCCTTTGCCGGTGCTCGTCGGCCGCCAGGAAATCAGGATGCTCACCGAACGGCAACAGCGACACGGGATAGTCGAACAGTTCCGGATCATATGCCTCGGGGTGAGTCACGTTGTTCAGGTCCGTACGGATGGTCGCCCGCCTCGGCCAGGCGGCGGCCAGGCGGTGGAGCGTGGTGGGGTTTATCGCGCCGAGTTCATCGATTCGGGTCGTCACGTCGACCTCTCCCTGGGCTGCCCGCCCTCTTCGTGGACGATTAGCGCTGGTTCCGGGGTGCTGCTGGACATGGTGCCGGGCGCATTTATTCAGCCCCTGTTGCTATGTGAACAATCCGCGAGCCGAGCTCGCCGAAGGGCCGCACGGCGGAATATCGATGAATTGTCGCGGCGTTCGCGACGCGTGCTCCATGCTCTTCGCGCCCGCAATACCTGTCAAGTCGGGGTGTGCCTTCGAGAAGCGGCTGTGTATCGTTTCGCGAGTATTCGAGCGGGAGCGACATGCGGGAGTTGCGTTGACGCAATCAGGTGGCGAAAATGAAAACCACGATTCGACGACCCGCTCGATTCCGGGTGCCCGCCGGCTCGTTCAGCGGGGGTTGTTCGCCGGCCCCTCGGACGTCGTCGCCGCCGACCTGTACGCCGCCGTCGTCCGCGGACCCGTCACCCGAACCCGCACGACGCTGAGTCTGGGACCGTCCGCGAAGGTCTCCGGCGACACCTACTTCGGCCGGTTCCCGGCGAGCTACTGGCAACGCTGGACGGACGTGACGGAGGTCCGCGTCGAAGCGCGGGTCTCCGGCGAGGGACGCCTGTCGATCGGCGCCTCCGACACGAAGGGGCCCGCCAGGGTCGTCGCCACCTGCACGGTGCAGCCGGGCATGCGCGACGTCGTGCTGGTCGCGCCGCTGGACAGGTTCGTCGACGGCGGCTCCCTCTGGGCCGAGCTGGAGACCGACCCCGGCCGGCGGCTGACCGTCGAACACCTGCGCTGGACGGTCGGGACGCCGCCCGCACGACGCCCGGCGGCACTGGTCATCTGCACGACCGATCGCCCCCTCGACTGCCTGGCCACCCTGAACGCGCTGACCTCCGACGAGACCGCGCTGGAGGCGCTCGGCAGGGTGTACGTCGTCGACCACGGCGCCGACCGGCTGGGGGAGTGCGCGGGCTTCCAGGAGGTCGCCCGTCGACTCGGCGAACGTCTGCACTATCTCGTCCAGGCCAACCTCGGCGGGGCGGGCGGCTTCACCCGCGGTCTCGTGGAGCTGGCGGGCGATCCCGCGACCGAGACGATGAGCGCCCTGTTCATGGACGACGACGTGCTGCTGGAGCCGGACGTGATCATCCGGCTCACCGCGTTCGGCGACCACACGGCGCACCCGATGATCGTCGGCGGGCAGATGCTCAACCTCTTCCATCCCGGGATCCTGCTCGCCGACTCCCAGCAGTGCGACATCGACGGGCTCCAGCCCGGGCTGCCGATGCCGTACGGCATGCAGGACGTGGATCTCCTCCACGACGCCCTGCAGGAACGCCGGCTCGACGCCGGCGCCAACGGCTGGTGGGCGTGCCTGATCCCGCGCGAGGTGGTCGACGGCATCGGATATCCCCTGCCGTTCTTCTTCCAGGCGGACGACGCCGAGTACTCCTACCGCGCCCGCGCGCACGGCTTCCCCACGATCACCCTGCCGGGCGCCGGCCTGTGGCACGCCGACTTCGCGGCCAAGGACCTGGACGAGCTGAACCGCTACTTCCTGCTGCGCAACTACCTGATCATCTCGGCGCTGCACGGCAGGTTCGGCCGACGCCGGCTGCTGACCAAGCTCGGCGGCGAGCTGGTCCAGCACCTGCTGTCCATGCGGTACGGCCTGGCCGCCACGCTCCTGAAGGCCGTCGAGGACTTCCTGACCGGACCCGAGGTCCTGGCCGACGGCGGCGTCACCGCCCTGTCCGAGGTCCGCGAGCTGCGGGCGGCCTTCCCCGAGACGAGGCCGCATCCGGCCACCCGCCTGCCCGGCGTCGCCTCCGACGAGCTCCGCATCGTCAACGCCGGCCCGAGGCCGCGCCTGGTGACGATCAGGCGCATGGTGGCCGGGCTGTGCGGGCGTCATCGACACGCGCTCGGCGCGATCCCGCACGACGAGGCGTACTGGTGGCATGTGGCGCTCTTCAGGGTCGCGGTCGTGACCGACGCCTCCCAGCGAGGCATGCGGGTCAGGCGGTACGACCGGCGGCGCATGCTCTCCCTCGCCGCGCACGGCGGCAAGGTGCTGTTCAGGCTCCTGACGCACGGCGCGGCCGTCCGGGAGCGGTACCGGCGGGCGTTGCCGGAGCTGTCCAGCCGCGAGAGCTGGGCGCGCATCTACGGTCTGCCCAGGTCGGAGCCGGCCCCGGCGGCCCGTTGACCTGCCGGGAGCCGCGCGGCCCAGGTCAGCGGTAGAGCCTGGCCTGCAGCCCGAACAGCTCCGCGTACAGGCCGCCCGCTTCCATGAGACCCGCGTGGTCACCCGTCTCCGCCGCCCTGCCCTGATGCAGGACGACGATCATGTCGGCCAGCCGGACGGTCGAGAACCGGTGCGACATGAAGATCGTGATGGTGCCCGACTTCCGCGCGGTCTCGCGGGAGGACGCGGCGTACTGCTCGAACAGCGCGTGCTCGGCCGCCGCGTCGAGCGCCGACGCGGGTTCGTCGAGCAGCAGGAGCAGCGGATCCTCGCGCAGATGGCACCGGCTCAGGCCCAGACGCTGCCACTGGCCCTCGGAGAGCCCGACGCCGTCGCCGTAGCCGTGGCCGAGGAGACCGTCGAGCCCGCCGGGCACCGTGTCGAGGATGCCCTCGATGCCCACTCGGCGCAGCGCTCCGGTGAGCGCCTGGTCGTCCTGGATCAGGTCCGGGCGGCCGAGGCCGACGTTCTCCCGCAGGCGCAGCTCGAACCTGGCGAAGTCCTGGAAATGCGTGGCCAGACGGGCTCGCCACAGTTCGGGGGAGAACTCCCGCAGGTCCACGCCGTCGATGAGGATTCTGCCCGCGGTGGGCTCGTAGAGGCCGCACAACAGCTTGATCAAGGTGCTCTTGCCCGACCCGTTCTCGCCCACGACCCCCACGGTGCCGCCGTGCGGGATGTCGAGCGTCACGTCCCGCAGGACGAGGCGATCGGTGCCCGGGTAGGCGAAGCTCACGTTCTCCAGCCGGATGCCGCGCGTCAGGCGGCGGGGGAGCGGGCGCCGGGCCGGCCGGGTCTCCGTCCGGCCGCCCAGCCTCGCGCGCAGCGTGGCCAGCCGGTCCTGGGTGAGCCCGCTGGTCTGGAGCAGGACCAGCAACGCGAGCGCGCTGGAGACCTGCACGCTGACCTGCACGGCGAGCGTGATCACGAGCACCACCTGCCCGAGGTCGGCCCGGCCGGCGAGCGCGCTGGAGATCACGGTGACGATCGCCCCGCCGTAGGCCAGGGCGAACAGCAACTGAGCCAGGGCGCGCACCAGCGCGCTCTTGAGCTGAGCCCGGGCCAGCAGGGCGGACACCCGCGACCAGCTGCTGCCCTGCCGGTCGAGAAGTTCCCGCTCCGACCCGAAGATCCGCACTTCCTTGACGCTGGCCGGCGAGGTGGCGACGGCCAGGAGATGCGCGGCCAGCCGCGTGCTCTGGCTGCTCTGCTCCTTGGCCGCGTCGACCAGGCGTTGCGCGTGGCCGCCCAGCAGGACCGGCGGCAGCGCGGCGGGCAGCAGCAGGATCAGCCAGGGGTTCAGCCACCCGAGCACGACGGCGGTGACGGCGACCTGGAGCGCCAGGCCGCAGAACTGGAGGAGCGCCTCGATGCCCGCGCGGGTCTGCGCGATCCCCTCACGGATCAGCGCGACGGACCCCGTCACCTGCGGATCGTCGAAGTGGTCGAGCCCCCGAACGCCATGGACGAGCTCGCCGAGCTCCGCGCTGAGCTCGATCTCGACGAGCTCTCCGACCTCGAAGTACGCCAGATGCGCGAAGTGCACGGCCATCAGCTCGACGACCAGCAGGACGCTCACGGCCAGCGCGAACCGGGTGGCCGTCGCGACATCCCCGCCGATCACGGCGTTGGTGAAGGCCATGAGCGTCAGAGCGATCAGTGGCGTGGACAGGTAGCCGAGGAGCACCAGCACCGCCGCCCGCGTCAGCCGCCCACGATCGGCTCGCGCGGACAGGGCGAACAGCGCCCCGGCCGTGCGCACCAGGGATCTCATCGGGTCGCCTCCAGCGAGGGGTCGTGGTCACCGAAGCGCTGAGCCTGCAGGCGGAAGAGGCCGGCATACCGGCCGTCCAGCCGCATGAGGCCGTCATGAGAGCCGCACTCCACGACCTGGCCGCCCTCCAGGACGACGATCTGGTCGGCACGCCGGACCGTCGAGAACCGGTGCGAGATGACGACCGTCGTCAGGCCCTGGGTCAAGGTCAGGAACCGGTCGTAGAACTCGGCCTCGGCCCGGACGTCGAGCTGCGCGGTCGGTTCGTCGAGAATGAGCACGGACGCGCCCCGGTCGACGGCCAGCAGCGCGCGGGCCAGCGAGATGCGCTGCCACTCCCCGCCGGACAGGTCACGGCCGCCGGAATAGGCCCTGGACAGAGGCGTGGACAGCCCGCCGGGAAGGGAGCGCAGCAGCTCGCCCGCGCCCGCGCGCTCGGCCGCCGCCAGCAACGCGGCCTCGTCGTGGATCAGGTCGGGGGCGCCGAGGCCGATGTTGTCGGCCGCGCCGAGCTCGTACCTGACGAAGTCCTGGAAGATCACCGAGAGCGATCGCTGCCATGCCCGAGGGTCGATGTCCCGCAGGTCGACGCCGTCGACGAGCACCCGGCCGGCATCCGGGTCGTAGAAGCGCGCCAGCAGTTTCACCAGCGTGGTCTTGCCCGCGCCGTTGAGGCCGACCACCGCCGTCGAGCGCCCCACGGGGATCTCCAGATCGAGCCCCCGCAGGACGGTCTTCTCGCCGTAGCCGAACACCACGTCGTCGAACCGGATGGCCCGCCGCGGCGGCTCCAGGACGGCCCGGGCCGTCGTCCGCACGCCGGCGGCCCGGGCGGCGGCCCGCTCGAACTCGACCATCGCGTGATACGCCTGCAGCCCGACCTGCGTCTTGACGTCGCTCTCCGGGAAGTAGACGCCGTACCGGATCGGCACGAGCGCGGCCTGGATCGCCAGGGAGAGATCCAGCAGGCTCAACCCGCCGCCCGCCGCCTCCCGGGCCAGGATGACCATCGTGAGGGCGCCGCCGACCAGCGCGACCAGCGCATACCTGAGGAAGGGCGCGAAGCAGATCCGCCGGCGGCCCGACCACAGCAGCGCCAGGTAGCCGCCCGAGTCGCCGTCGTGCCGGTTCCGCAGCCAGGGCAGGATCCGCAGGACCCGGATGTCCTTGGCCCACTGCGGGGTGGTCAGCAGGCCCCGGAGGTAGACCGCCATGCGCCGCTCGCCGGCCAGGCCGTCCCACAGCTGGGAGAAACGCGCCAACGACCTGCGCTGGCCGGTCCTGATGACGATCGCGGTGGCCGTCGCGATGACGCCGGGGAGGATCCCGAGCACGACGCCGATGAGCACGGCGGCGGTCGCCAGATGCGTGTAGCGGGCGATCAGCGCGAGGGTTCCGGCGACGGCGTCCCCCGGGGTCGGCTGCACCCGGTCGAACCCGTCCCGCGCGTCCGCCAGCCTGTTGGCCGTCTTCTGCTCGTCGAGGGCGCTCATGGGCGCGTCCACCAGCGCGGACAGCATCACGCGCCGGATGCAGCGGCCGTCGACGCGCCGCGTCACCATCTCGGCCAGGGCCAGCTGGAAGGGGACGAGGAGCTGCTGGAGCACGAAGCTGCCGATCGCCAGCGCGATGGCCACGGCCAGGGCCTGGGTGTCGGCCTGCACCAGGCGCTGGAACATGACGCCGGTCCAGAGGATGAACGCGGCAGGCAGCGCCCCGATCAGCACGTTGAGCCCGATCGAGGCCCCGAGCAGGCCGGCACCGGCCTTGGGGGCGAGCTCCAGGATGGCGGCCGCGTCGGCGGTGGCTCTCCCGAACCTCACAGGAGGTCTCTCACCGCGGCCAGGCGCGCCCCCAGGTACCGGCGGTTGAGCTGGTCGACGAGCGGTCCGGAGACGTGAGCGGTGAGGAAGTGCAGGCTCTCGGCGAGGCCGGGGAGCCTGCTGGAGACGGGCAGTACTCGATCCATGCTTTCGTCCTCGTCGAGTGCGGTGAGTGCGCGTCGGATCTCGTCGTCGCCGAGCGGGCCGGCCGCGTTCGCGGTGTACTCGGCCCAGAAGGCCGCGCGGGTGCGCAGCCGCGTCCCCGGGGGCCTGCCGCGCAGCGCCAGCAGGTGCCTGGCGGAGATCTCCTCACAGCTGAGGAGCGCCAGCACGGGCAGCGGGGAGGAGCCGTCGCGGTACGGCGTCACCGACCGCGTCGGCATCCTCGTGCGCGGCTCCGCCCGGCACCACGGGCACGGAAGCACGTCGAACAGGATCTCCGCCTTGAGGACGTCCATCCTGATCTCGCAGGGCGGCACCGCCGTGACGACCGCCGCCTCGCGCCTGGCCATCCTGCCGATCAGCTCACCGCTGCCCGCGGCGGCGCTGCTCGCCCGGAACCCCGCCAGGCACGTGTCGATCAAGGCAGCTCTGCCCGGTTCGTCGACCTCGTCCTGAGGGGACACGCCGGACTCGACCCACGAGGCCACCGCCGCGCGCAACGCCGGACGGTCCCTTCCGTCCTTCGCGGGGAAGCGGGAGACGTCGGCTCCCAGGAGATATCCGGCGGCCCAGAACTCCAGGCTCACCCGGTCCCGGTCGCCGGCGTGCGCGCGCCAGCTCTCGACGACGTGTTCGGCCTCGACGTCCAGCAGGCGGCACCAGTCGCGCCAGTACCAGCCGTAGAGATGGTCGACGGGCTCGCCGGTGCCGGGCCTCGTGAAGCGGATCAGGCAGCGGGAGTCGTAGACGTCCACGGTGAACGGCGGGACGCCCGCGTCGGGCGGCGGCTCGTCCGTCCCGTCGTCCCAGTAGCCCTCGGGCAGCTCCAGGGCGTCCGCGAACACGGTCGCGTGCCGGGAACCGTGGTTGTCGTTGCCGGCGATGCTCGGCAGGTCCGCGTGGTCCAGCAGGTTCGGGACGGCGGCGGTCACCGGTATGCCCTGCTTCCGGCAGAAGACGGTGACGGCCTCGTCGTCGGCCCGGAACTCGTCGGGAAGCGTCCGGAGATACGTCGCGAGGGCCCGCGCGTGGTGCGCCGGGAGCACGAACCCGAGGGTGGGGGTGTACTCGTGCCGCGACACGGGCGCCCAGCACGAGCCGAGGGCCGCCGCCCGCCGTACGCGGTAGGAGTTGCGCAGGCTGACGTGGTTGACGTACAGGGCGATCCCGTGGTCCGGGCGCTGGGCGACCACGGAGCGCAGCTGTGCGACGAACTCCTCGGCGATCACCGCGTCGTCCTGGAGGACCAGGTGATGGGTCGCGTCGGGGGGAGCGGCGGCCCAGGCGAGCTTCGCGGTCCGCAGCGGGCTGGGGGCGGCGTCCGGGTCCGGATCGCGTACGAGGACCGGTGTGAGGGGCCCGCACCGCTCGGCCAGGGCTTCGGCCCGGCGCGTCCGGCTGGGGTGGTACATGACGGCGAGGCTGATCTTCAGCACATGGAGCTCCTCACGGGCTCAGCCGGAAGACCGAACGAACCCGGTCCCGGCGCCTGCCGGGCGAGCTCGAAGACGGGGTGGACGGCGCGGCGCTCGTTCCGGGCCGCTTCCGTCCTCGCGGCCTGCGCCTGCTCCGGACGGGGGGCGACCGAGAAGGCGGTGCTCGGCGTGGGGTTCGGCGACCGGTCAGAGGGCAATCTGCCACAGCGGTCACCAGGACGTCTACATCGCCGGGCTCAACCGCCGAAGAACACCTGCTCGCGTGCCTGCTCGACCGCGACGAGCAAGGCGCCACGCACGACGGGATTGTGCGGGATCCTGCTGGCCTCCACCCGAGGACGGGCCAGGCACATCCCGGCGACGGCCGTCTGCACGCGGCCGGCCAGCTCGTCGCCTCCGGCGGTGCCGACGTCGCTGCCCAGCACCACCAGCTCGGGATCGAGCACGGTGCAGATCGAGGTGACGCCGAGCGCGATCCGCTGCGCCAGCTCGTCGAGGAAGGCGGCCCCCGCGGGCGTGGCGGCCGCCGTGCCGGCCGCCACGGCGACGGCCCCCGCGGCGCTCTCGGCCACGATCCCGTGCTCGGCGGCCAGCTTCTGGACCGCCCGCCAGCCCACCAGTGACTGGAAGGCGGCGCCCACCTCGTGGCGGTTGCGGTCGAACTCGCCGTCGCTCAGGGGCGCGCCGGGGACGGGCATCCAGCCGAGCTCCCCGGCCGCGCCCACCGTCCCGCGCAACAACTGGTCGTCCACCATGGCGGCCGATCCGGGACCGCGCCCGATCCAGACCAGGATGAAGCTGCGGACGTCGCTCGCGGTTCCCAGTGCCCGTTCGGCGATGGCGGCGAGATTGACGTCGTTGTCGATGGTGATGGGCATCCGCAGCTTCTGGCGCAGGACCTCGTTCACGTCACCCCGCCAGGCGGGCATGTCATAGCAGAAGCGGATGTGGCTGGTCGTCGGGTCGATGACGGCCGGGAGGGAGATCACGCACACCTGGACCTGGGCGACGTCGATCCGGGCGGCCTTCGTGAGGTAGGTGACGATCGACTGGATCGTCCTGGTGGGATCGACGGTGGGGTCGGTCGCCACCGCCGTCTCCGCCAGCACGTCTCCCGAGATGTCGGCGAGAACGGCGGTCGTGGCGTCCAGGTAGACCACGATCCCGACGACGTAGCCGCAGGACGGGTTGAGCCCGTAGAGAGCCGCCGAGGGGCCTCGTCCGCCCTCCTGCACGCCGACCTTGATGAGGAAGCCCCGATCCTCCAGGCGCGACAGGACGTTGCTGGCCGTCACCTTCGACAGCCCGGTCATCTCGCTCACCTGCGCCCGGGTCATCGCTCCCGACGAGCCCAGCAGCTTCAGCGCGGCACGATCGTTGAGCTCACGTAATAGACGCGGACGCCCGGGCTGTGCCTTTATATGATCCAACCTGCCCCGCAAAGCACTCCCTCGGTCGGCCGAAGCAAGGCGACCATCTCCAGGATGGAATCTTCCCCAAGGGGCCGAGGCGGGAAACGATCACCAGTCGTTCAGGAAAGCGATCTTCGAACTCTATCCCAATCACCTGGCCGTGCCCGGGGGATTCGTGCACGGCGCAGCGCCGGTTCCGGCGCCGGTTCTGTCGGGCCCCGGACGGCCGGCGGCCGGAAGCCGTCGAGTGGCCACTTTTGCCACTTGAACGCCCGCCGGTCCGGTCCGGCGGGGCGTTCACGGCTGATCCCCGGCCCCGGTGCATAACAGCGTGATCGGTAAGACCGGTAGGTGCCGCATTTCGCCGGCCGCCGTTATGCTGATCTCTGTCGGAGACCGCCGCGCACAAGCGTCCATTCAATGGAATGTCCAAAGGCCGCGCGAATTCTTGGCCGAATTTGCCGCCCAGGGGGCGTGGTAACGAATCCAGGGGTTGTTCGCGCGTGGCGGCCGTCGATATCCATGACGCAATGAGGTCGGTCAGATGTGGAGGTAGTTCATGACGCTCAACGTGAACGAGCAGCCGAACAGCACCTGGCTCGCGGCAATCGACGGCAAATGGGATGACCTGGTAGAGATCATGAAACAGGACGATCTGGAGGCGATGGAGGTCGCCGGCATCCACGCCTGCTGACGTCCGCCGACCGTGCGTCGTTCAGGCGGTGAACGCGGAACGCCCTCCTCGCGGCCCGGCGTGGTGTTCCTGACCCGAGGACACGGGTTCGGTCACGCGGCGCGGGATCTGCGCATCCTGGAATCCGTCCGCGGAATGCTGCCGGACGCCGACATCAGCCTGGCGTCGTCCGGTTCGGGCTGCAGGTATTACGGCTTGCACGGTGTCCCGTTCGTGGATCTCGGGATCCCGGACGACGCCGACATGACCCACGCGGCGGGCCGGCGGGTGTTCGAGTTCCTGACGAGCGCCGGCCGGCCCGACCTGGTGATCGCCGACGAGGTGGTCTGGGCGCTGCCGATCTGCAAGGACGCGCTCGACGTGCCCTGCGTGCTGATCACGGACTGGTTCTTCTCCCAGTGGGGACGCCCGCGGGCCAACGCCCTGCTGAACAAGGCCACGGCCATCGTCGTGCCGGACTTCCGGGACGCGCACGAGGAGCTTCCGTACATCACGGTGCCGGTGCACTTCACCGGGCCGCTGGTGAACAGGTTCGGGAACGACGGGAATTCGGCACGCCACGACCTGGGAGTCCCGCCGGACGCGTTCATGGCCGTCGTCACCCTCGGCGGCATGACGGATCGGCCGGAGGCCCGTCAGATCGCGGCACTCGCGCTGGAGGCGTGGCGGTCGCACGCCGGCCCGCGGGATCGCCTCTTCGTCCTGGCCGGACCGGACGCCGATGATCCCTTCCCGCGCGGCGGCGTCACCTGGGTGGGCGTCACACAGGATCCGGAACCGTACTTCTCCGCCGCGGACGTGGTGGTGGCGGACGCCGCCGGGTTCACCGTCTGCGAGCTGAGCCGGAGCGACATCGCGGTCGTGACGGTGGAGGCGGGCGTGTTGAACGACGCCACCCGCAGACGCCTGCGGCTGCTCGCCGACGCCGGTGCGACGACGGGCGTGACCGTCCGGGCGAGCCCGGACGACCTGTGGCGGCACATGAGGGCTGCCAGGGCGCCGCGTCCGGCCGGTGACGAACCGGTGTGGGCGACCGCCGACGACGTGGCGGCCCGCATCCTGGCCTACCTCGGCGGGACCTGAGGATCGGCCTGTCGCCGGCCGAGTCGTTCCTCCAGGCAGCGGACGAGCGTGGGGAGCGGCACGGCGGCGCCGCCGTCCCGGCGGTCGGTGGTCAGGCTGATGCCGGGCCGGGGAGGCAGGACGACGACGTTCGGGCGTTCGGTGAGCGTTCGGACATGGGCGCGCAGCGCGGGACTCTCCCATCCGCCAGGAGGCAGGGAGAGCGCGAGACCGACGGGAACGGTGGTGCATTGCAGAGCCAGCAGCGACGGGGTGTCCGCCAGGCCCAGCGCCAGGCGCGCGAGAAACTGAAAGGTGGCCGGCCACACGATGACGGCGTCCGGCCATTGCGCCCATTCGACGTGCCGGGCGCCCGTCTCCGCGTCGTCGGACCACTGGTCGGACCACTGGTCGGACAACGCCTCGTGGCCGGAAAGGGCGGTGAGCGCGGCGCGCGTGACGAATTTCTCCGCACTTCTCGTCACCACGGTCCGGCAATCGAGACGCGGATAGGAGACGCGCAGCCAGCTGAGCCAGAATGGCAGGTTGGCCACGCCGATGGAGCCCGTGCCGATCAACAGCAGCCTGGCGCAGCTGAAAGCGGGAGGCCGGGCGGGCGCGGCCGTTTCCCGTGGATTCACGGCATCAGCCGTCACGGCTTCTCCCCGGATCGGCGGACTTTTCAGTGAGGGTACACGTCGTCGAAGGAGAATCGATGGGAGAGCGGTACGCGGGCCAGGCGGTACTCGTGACCGGAGGCGCGTCCGGCATCGGCCGCGCGGTCGCGGCGGCATTCGCCGACGAGGGCGCCGGCGTGATAATCGTGGATCGTGATGAATCGGCTCTCGCCACGACCCTGGCGCAGTTCCGGGAAAAGGGAAAACCGGTCGCCGGAGTGAGCGCCGACATCAGCGCCGAGGCGGATGTCGCCCGTGCCGTGAAAAGCGCGGCGGCCGAGTTCGGGCGTTTCCACGTCGCGGTGAACGCGGCGGGAATTCTGCACGGACGCGGCGAACTGGCGGACCTGCCGGAGAATGACTGGCAGACGGTGCTGAACAACAATCTGACCGGCACCTGGCTGTCGATGAAGCACGAGATCGCGCACCTGCGGTCGCACGACGGCGGGGTCGTCATCAACATCGGGTCGGTCGTGGGCACGCGCGTGACGATCCCCGGCCTGGGCGCCTACGCCGCGACGAAGGCGGGCATCGCCGCGCTGACCCGTACGGCGGCCCTCGAATGCATCGCCGACGGGATCCGCGTCGCGCTCATCGTGCCCGGCCCCATCGACACGGCCATGTCCCGGCTCCCGGGCGAGGGGGACGCGCAGCGGGACGCCCGGACGGCCAGGGAACTGCCGATCGGCCGGATCGGCCGCACCGGCGAGGTGGCGGGCGCGGCCCTGTGGCTGGCGTCGCCGCAGGCCGAGCTCTTCGTCGGTCACGAACTCGTCCTGGACGGGGGCAGCACGGTCTGACGGCGGCGTGGATCGGGAAGGAGGCGGCCTTGGCCGCGGACGTGGTGCTGTCGGCAACCATCATGGCTCATCCGCGCAGAAGGGCGGACGCGCTGGCCCTGCGCGCCCGCCATCCGGAGATGGGCTTCACCCTCGCGCTCGATCCCGACCCCGGAGGGCCGTCCTCGGCGCTGCGGACCGCGCGGGTCGCGTGGGGCATGGCCCGCGCCGACGCGACCCACCACCTGGTGGTCCAGGACGACGCGCGGTTGTGCGCGGGATTCCTGCCGCTCGTGCGCCAGGCGATCGGGCTGCGCCCTCGGGACGCGATCTGCCTGTTCACCGAATGGGGGTCCGACAGCTCGTACAACGTCCGGCTGGCGGCCCTGGGCGGGAGCACCTTCGCGCAGGTCGTCGATCACTACATCCCCACCGTGGCGCTGGTGCTGCCCGCGGACGCGGCCCGCGAGTTCGCCGGCCGGAGCCTGCCGGACATCCCCGAGGACGACATCGCCCTCCGTCACTTCCTGGACGAGAAGGGCGTCTCGCAGGTGGTGCTCGTGCCCAACCTGGTGGACCACCTGGGCGGGGAGAGCCTGCGGGGCAACGCCGCGATGGGGGAGCGCCGGGCCGCCTGCTTCCTCCCGGCCCCCCGGGGCACGGGCTGGTCCGGGCACGTCGTCGCCCCGGCGGTGCTTCCCGTGCTGTCCACCATGGACGGGGGCATCCCCCGCTGCCTGGTGCGAGGTGACCACGGAGGCTGGGCGCGCCGGGACGCCTTCCACGTACTCAGGTCGCACGGAGTGGACGCGCAGGCGGTCATCTCCCAGGGCAAGGACGTCGTCGAAGGTCACGCCGGACTGGGGCAGAAGGAGCGGAACCTCTTCTTCGGGCTGTGGCTCACCGGCTACAGCCTGGGCCTGATCGCGCGAACCGCCGCGCACGCCCGGTCCGGTCCGCCCGCCGGGCCGGAGGTGACCCGATCCCTGGAGTCGGCCTCCTCCGGGATCCTTCGGACCGCCGGAGACCAGGCCGTTCCGCAGGCGCTGCGCACCGCCATGGCCGACGGTGTGCGCCGGGCCTGGGAGGCCGGCCATGCCTGACGCGGACGCGGTCGAAGGGAACGGCGGCCATGCCTGACGCGGACGCCGCTCCACCGAGGGTCGCCGTCGTCTCGCCGCACCTCGACGACGCGGTCCTGTCCATCGGCGCCTCCATCGCGGACTGGACGAGCCGGGGAGCCGAGGTGCGGGTCATCACGGCATTCGCCGGGGACGCGCCGAGCCTCCTGTCACCGGTGGCCCGCGCGTACCACGACTCCAGCGGCCTGGGCGCGGACGCGATGGCGACGCGACGGGCGGAGGACGAGGCGGCGGCCGCGGCGGTGGGCGCGTCCACCTGTCACCTGCCCTTCCCGGACGCCGTCTACCGGAGACGCGAGGACGGGTCGTGGCTGTGTGACGGCATGCGCTCGATGTTCGACTCCCGGCTGCCCGAGGACGGACGGCTGGGTCCGGACCTGGCGAACGCGATCACCGAGCACTGCCGAGGGGACGCCGCTCCGCACGTGCTGGTCACCTGCGCGGGCTTCGGCGGACACGTGGATCACCGGCTGACCCGGCGAGCGGTCCTGGCGGCGGCCCGCGCGACGGGGCTGCCCGCGATGTTGTGGGAGGACCTGCCGTACATGCTGGGGTCGAGGAGGCGGGGGATCGCGGGATCGGCCTGGCCGTACGCCGCCGCCCCGGCCGCCTGGGAGCACAAGTGGCGGGCCGTGGAGGCGTACGGTTCCCAGCTCAGGCTCCACTGGCACGACGACCGATGGCGGACCCAGCTGCACGAGCACGCGGTCGATCGCGGGGACGGGGTCGCCGTGGAGCTCTTCTGGCCGGAGGCGGCGGGAGCGGCCGAGGGGACGGACCGTCCGCCCCCGTGGCTGCGACAGCGCGACGACCGGCCCCGCTGAGCGGGCGGGAGCGGATCAGGGCGCGGGCGCGCTCGTCCCCTCCACCGCCGGGGCGGGCCAGCGGATCCAGGTGGCGCAGACGCACACCAGCAGGGCCGCGACGACGACCGCTCCCATGCCCCACACCAGGCTGCTCGCGCCGGCGATGAACCCGATGATCGGCGGCCCCGCCAGCAGCCCCGTCGTCCCCATGGACGCCACCAGGGCCAGGGCGTCGGTGCCCTGCCGCGCGGCGGCCACGTAGATGCACGGCGTCACAGCCGCGATGCCGATCCCGACGCAGGCGAAGCCGAGCAGGGTGGGGATCAGCCCGCCGGTCAGGAGGGCGAGCCCGAGCCCGACGCCGGCCAGGACGCTTCCGGCGCGGACGACGAGGCCGTCGCCCCACCGGCTGCGCCAGCCGTCGGCGAACACGCGCGCCGTCACCATCGTGACCGAGGCCACGGCCACGCCCATGGGCACCAGCTGCGGCGGCGCGCTGACCACGTCCTTGAGGTACAGGGCCGACCAGTCGGTGATGGAGGCCTCGGTCACGGTGCCGAACACCATCGCGCAGCCCATCCAGACGGTGAGGCGGGTCGGCACGGGCAACCCGCGGCGGGCCTTGGCCGGTGCCGGCTCCTCGGGCGGGGGCGCGTCGGCCAGGAGACCCCTTCGGGCGTACGTCGTGAGCAGGAGGATGAGCGCGGCGGCCAGCACGAAGTGAACGAGGACGGCCGGCGTCAGCGAGGTGGCGCCCGAGGCGAGGACCGCGCCGAGCAGGGCCCCGCCGCTGAAGGTGGCGTGCAGCCTGCTCATGGTGGTGCGCCGGAAGCGGGATTCGAGCGCGGCTCCCTGGGCGTTCATGGCGACGTTCAACGCGCCGGCGCCGATCCCGTCACCGCACATGATGACCAGCGCGGTCGGGTAGTTCGGCGCCACGGCCAGGGCGATCAGGAGGACGCCCATGTACAGGGCCGAGAACAGCGCCAGACGTCGTGACCCGAGACGCTTGGTCAGCACCGGGACGAGGGAGAAGGACAGGACGCCCCCGACCCCGCAGGCCATCAGCAGCAGGCCCACCTCGGCCTCGCTCAGCCCGAGCCGCGCCTTGATGTCGGGCAGCCGGGCCGCCCAGGTGGCGTACTGGAACCCCAGCGTGCAGAACAGGGCGGCGACGGCCAGTTGTGCCCGTCGAAAGTCATGGGGCGCACGCGACATGCGTTTCAGTCCCTCCCGTTGCGGTGACCGGCGTGGACATGTACCTCGAACGCCGGCCGTAGCAGCTCGGGACGGCGATCTCTCGATGGGCGTCGTAGCCCTGCGCGGACCAGAAGGGCTCCGTGCCCTCGACGGCGACCAGGGAGATGTGTTCGAACCCCGCCCGTTCCGCGTGCGCGCTCAGGTGGCGCAGGAGCAGCCGGGCCAGCCCCCTGCCGCGGAAGTCCTCGGCGATGACGAGGTCGTGCAGGTGCAGGTTGGCCGAACGGAAACGTTCCCGCTCCGGCCTGGTCAGGTCCGGGAAGCGGAACATCGGGTACGGCAGGGCGATCACGTAGCCGGCCGGCCTCCGCCCGCACTCCAGGAGGAAGCAGGTGTCCGGCGAGACCTCGGCCCGGGATCGGAGCGCGGCCCGGCCCTCCGACAGGCCCGCGTCGCCGTACACAACGGACTCAAGAGCCGCGATGTCGTCCCAGTCGCCGTCGGAGATGCCCCTGATGCGCACGTCCTGGCTCATCTGCCCTCACCTTCCGGCGGGAGGTCGCGCTCGCGATCGACGCAGACATAGGGGAGTGGGCTGAAGCCGTTGAAGCCCTGCGTCGTGTAGCTGGTGGCGTAGGCGCCGCAGGACAGCAGCCAGACCGGATCTCCCGACGCGACGGCCCTGGGCACGGGGACCGTGACGCGGCCCTCGTTGAACGTGTCGTGGTTGTCGCAGGTGGGGCCCGCGACGATCGCCTGGACGTGGTCCCTGCCGGGATGGGTGGGAAAGATCATCGGGTACTGCACCGCGTCCATCTCGTACAAGCCGTTGAACTTGCCGCAGCTGAGGTACAGCCAGTACTGGCGCTCGCCGTCGGCCCGGCGTCGTGTGGACAGCCGGCACACGTGCGCTCGCAGGGCGCCGTGGTCGGCGACCAGATGCCGTCCCGGCTCCATGACGAAGTCCAGCGCGTGGTCCGAGATCTCCCGCAGCCGCTGCATCCCTTCCCGGATCACCGCGAACATCTTGTCCAGCGGCGGATTCAGCGGCCTGCCCCCGTGGTCCAGGTAGCCGAGCGCGGGCAGTCCACCGCCGAGGTTGACCCGGTCGAGGGGGATCCCGCGCCGGTTCAGGGCGGCGAGGACGTCCGCCAGACCGGCCAGGGCGCTGATCCACGCCTCGGCCGTCATCTGCTGGGAGCCGACGTGGAGGGAGAGGCCCGCGGGGATCAGGCCCGCCGCCAGCGCGGCCTCCAGGACGATGGGCACGTCGGCGGCCGAGCAGCCGAACTTGTCGCTCAGGCTCCACATCGCGCCCCGGCCGTCGGTGGCCAGCCTGCAGAACACCCGGGCGCCGGGAGCGTGGGCCGCGATCGCCCGCACGTCCTCCACGCTGTCGGTGGCGAAGTCCCGGACGCCGAGCCGGTACGCCTCGGCGATGTTCCGGTCGGACTTGACGGTGTTGCCGTAATGGATCCGGTCGAGGGGGGCGCCTGCCGCGATCGCCTGCGCCACCTCGTTGGGGCTCGCCGCGTCGAAGCCGGAGCCCTTGCGCGCCAGGCAGGACAGCACCTCGGCGACCGGGCACGCCTTGATCGCGAATCGCACCGAGACGCCGGGCAGCTCGCGCAGCAGCGCCGCGTACCGTTCCTCGATGCCCGGGAGATCGAAGACGAACCTGTCCTCGGTGGCGGCCTCCAGTGCGGCCAGCAGGCGGGCCGTGACGTGCATGACGGTTCCTCTTCCGGCTACCGGCTCAGCTGGTGGAAGCCGGCGGTCGAGGCGGCCCGCATCAGCCCGTCCCAGGAGTCGATCAGCAGCGCGAAGTCCTCCATGTCCCGGCGGGCCTCCTCCAGCAACCGCGGGCGGAGGCCGGTCAGCCGGTCGGCGATCGTGGCGTAGCGGCCCCCGAGCCGCTGGAAGGACCGTTCTAGGACGTCAAGGCGTGCCACGTTCTCCGACACGTCCAGCGCGGTGGACTCCCGGACGAGCTCGGCGACGAGGGAGGCGCGGACGGCGCCGTCCTGGTCGAGCAGCGTCGTGCCGGCCGCACCCATCCTCGTGTAGATCCAGTTCAGGTACAGCATCGACAGGAGGAACTTCACGAACGCCATCTGGTAGGACGTGAAGCCGGAATCCGTCCGCCGTTCCCCGGTGTGGAAGTTCACGATGTTGCGATTGTGCAGAACGCCCGGCAATCCCGCGGCGTGGACCAGGTGGATCAGGAAGTAGTCGCTGCCGATGGTGTCGGTCGCGGGCAGCAGCGGGACACGTTCGTGCACCTGGAAGAAGCTGATGTTGCACATGTCGACCCGCATGGGATCGACGCGGCCGAGGACGGACCGGTCGTGGGTGAACGCCTCCGTCCCGGCGCCCTTGAACGACTCGTCGACCAGCTCGCGCTTCTTCTCCTCGGGCCAGGTCAGGGGAGCCCAGAGGGCGACGATGTCGTGGTAGAGGCCCTGGTGGAGCCGGTGCATCTCACCGAGGTCCACGGACATCTCCCCGATGAAGGAGCCGCCGACCATCACCACCCGCCTGTCCTCGTGGCAGGGCTCCAGCGCCGTCCGCGACACGTGACGCGCGGCGTCGGACGTGCGTTTCCCGAGGGACAGGAGCTCCTGGTGGACGGGGAAGACGGGCCGGCCGTTCCGGAGCTGGTAGCGGCTGTCGGAGTCCCGGCGGTGGACCGACTCGCACCCGAGCGCGCGGGCGATCAGGAAGGCCCTGTTGGTGCAGGAGCCGTACGAGACCCCTTCGGGCAGCATGAGCGCGAGGACACGTTCGGCCTGCGCCTGCTCGGAGCGGCGGATGATCTCCCGTAGGAAACCGCGCTGCTCCGCCTCGTCCAGGTGATGCACGGTCACGTCGGGCGCCTGGCGGGTGTCGCGTACGGTTCGTGCGTGCTCCGCGAAGGCCTCCCGGCCGGAGGAGTCCAGGATCAGCACGTGGACGTCCACGTCGAAGTGCTCCGCCGCGTGGGCGGCCTCCTGGCTCAGCGCCGACACCATGGCGGTGCAGGCCCTGTTGGTGGGCAGGGTCAGGCAGATCCTCCTGCGCATGCGCTTCCTCCAGTCGAGCGTAGAGCCGGTCCCGCGGTCCAAGAGGTGAGCCCCAGCAGCCGTTCGCCGAGCTCGTTGAGCTTCGCCGGGCCGTACCTGAGCGACTCGTGCAACGTCGCGTCGCCGACCAGCGTCCTGTTCCATTCCGGCGTGCTGAGGGTCCGCCAGGACTTCACCCTGGAAGTCCTCAGGGCGTGGTGCGACTCCAGGGCGGGCATCATGGCCAGGTACTGGACCGCCCGGACGCCGCACTGGGAGCGGTTGGGCGCGACACCGTGTGCCAGCATGCCGTCCCAGATCAGCAGGTCGCCGGCCATGAGCTCGGGCCTGGCCAGGGGGAACCTGTTCCGGTCGGCGTTGGGCCGGTAGGGGTCGCGGTCGTCCGGCTGGTCGAGCTTCCACGCGTCGAACTGGCGGAACAGGTCCGGCATGCAGTGGAAGCCGCCGAGCAGCTGCTCGGTGTCGGTGAGCGCGATGAGCCCCTGGACCCTCTGGGGCGGCACGCTGCGGGTGGAGTCCACGTCCCAGTGGAGCTCTATGTCGAACCCCCTGGTCGTGGGGGCGACCAGCCTGCGGTCACGGTTCTTGACGTTGGGCGGGTTGAGGTTGAGCCGGTCGAGGGTGACCCAGAGCTCCAGGCAGTCCCACACGTCGACGAACGCGTCGTAGACCCGCTGGGTCTGGCGGCTGTCCCACATGAGCTGGTGATGGTAGGCCTCGACGAAACCGTAGACGTACAGGTCCCGTTCCAGGTCCGAGCGGAACTCCCGGTAGGCGTACCAGCTCTCCGGCTTGTCGGGGTCGAGGCCCTGGAAGTCCCAGGCGAACCCCAGCAGGCGGAGGGCGGCCTCGGTGGTGATCGCCCGATTGACCACCACATAGCCGTTCGCCTGCCAGAAGGCGAAGTCCTCGGCCGAGAGCACACGAAGCGGCAGGGATTTCTTGAGGTCCTTCAGCGGCGTGGGCGCGACATATGTCTCACCGTCCGTGCTGAGGTACGCGATTTCCGAAACGGCTCGGTACGGCTGTTCTTCTGGCGCGGGCATGTGGCGACTCCAAGGTGTGCGTCGTCTTATGAACCGAATCGTGTTGAACGACGTGCCCTCGACGCTTGTTCGAGAAATTCGGCGCTTCCGCCACCGGAGGAGCGGCCGGCCGGCTTTCGTTTCCGGCTGTCCGGTGTCGCTGCTGCGCATTTCGTGCGTGCGCAAAGTTAACTACGCATCCAGGTCCTGGACACCCCTACGTGCCGTGCTCACCCCTACATGGGACGGGTGTATCCGGCCAGGGACGGCCCCTCGGACTTTCGGCGCCGTCGCCGGGCGGGGTGGGCCTGTCAATTCACCGGCTTCTTGGAAATCGGTGCACATAAGGAAAGAGCGGGAGAACGGAAGTTGCGCACACGGTACACACCGGATCGCGGGGTGTGATCAGGGCGTCGGGGGCTCGTCGGTGCGTCCCGGGCCGGCGTCCCTGATCTGTCCCGGCTATCACCGCCCGCCGCGGCCCGCACGTCCACGCGACCGTCGCGTTCGCCCATATCAAGGACCCGGCCGTACCCGATGGGAGCGTCCACGATCGGCCGAAATCCGCAGGCGGCGCCGTTCAAGATCTTTAAAGATCGGTGTTGTGGATTGTGACCGGGTCCGTTGACAAGGCGAGCGATAGCTTGAAATATCAATCTGGTGTTTGAGTTGACGGGGTCGGCTTGGCTGCGGCTCGGCGGTGGAGCATGAAGGACTGCCATCAAGGGGGACAACCTTGCACGTGGGACGCTCAGCGCACTATGCACTCCGCTTGACGTACCTCATTCGCCCCCGTATTTCGCGGTGAGCGTGTGAAATCATGCATTTAATCGAACGCGAGTACGAGGTCGAACTGCTCAAATATGCCTTGGCCGAGAGCGACGAAAGACGGGGGCATTTCGCTCTCATCGTCGCTCCGACGGGCTTCGGGAAGACGCGCCTGTTGCACGCCCTGAACGACCTGGCGATGGAGTCGGACATCACCTGCATCAGCGCCACGTGCCTGCGGGACGAGCGCGCTGTGCCGTTCGGCCTGGTCAACCAGCTCTACCAGGAGCTGCGCCTGCTGGGCCTGACGGAAGGGTCGACCTCGCAGCGGGGCGGCGGCGAGGCCGAGGAGTCGGGCTCGCTGGACCTGGCCTACGAGTTGTGGAATGCGATGGCCGGTTATGCGCGGAACCGGACCCTGCTGATCGCGGTGGACGACGTGCAATACGCGGATTCGCCGTCGCTGCGAATCCTGCATCATTTCGTGGGACGTATGCACAACGCCAGGATTTTCCTCGCCTTGACCGCGAACGAGGACGCGACCGGTGTGGCCAGCCGGGTGGAGACCAATTTCCTGTACCACCCGCTGTGTGTGCGCGTCCGGCTGAACCCGCTTTCTCCGGCCGGCGCTTCCCTGATGCTCGTCCAGGACGCCGAAGGGAAATCGGATGAACAATTCGTGGCCGACATGCATCAGCTCACCGGCGGAAATCCGCTGCTCATTCGCGCGCTGATCGAGCAACGGCAGCACGTCGACGGGGACATCTTCGCCGGATCGCTGAGGACGCTGCTGCACCGCAGCGGGCCCACGGCGTTGAGAACGGCGCAGGGAGTCGCCGTCCTGGGCAGCGCGTCCACGCCCCATCTGCTGGCCGAGATGCTGGAGATCGAGATCGCGACGGTCGAACGCATCCTGCAGTGGCTGGAGACCGTCGGCGTGCTGGAGTCGACCCGGTTCCGACATCCCGTCGCCAGGACGGCCGTCCTCGCCTCGCTCGAACGCGCGGCCTCCCAGGATCTGCACTGGCGGGCGGCGAAGGTGCTGTACTCGGCCGGCTGCCACGCCGGCCTGGTGGCCGAGTACCTGCTCGAAGGCGGCGGCCAGCGCGCCGGCTGGGCGCTGGACGTCCTGCGCGAGGCCGCCGACCAGGCCATGGCGAGCCACGAGTTCAACCTCGCGGTGAAGTACTTCCGGGTGGCCGCCGAGCTGTGCGGCGACGGCGACCAGCGCGTGCCGATCACGATGTCGCTGGCCAAGGCCGAATGGCTGCTGAACCCCGCCAGGGCCATCAGCCACACTCCGCTGCTCCTCCAGGCCGCCGAGGACGGGCTGCTGCGGGAGAGCGAGATCCATTGGCTGCTCATGTGCATGCTCTGGCACGGCCGCACGGCCGAGGCGGCGCAGCTCTACGAGCGGCTGAGGGCGATGTTCCAGGAGTCGGAGGGGAGTCAGGCGCGCGTCGGGGTCTGGTACCGATCGGCGAGCGCATGGCTGGCCAGCACGTACCCGCCCCTGCTCCGGATGGTGCGAGGGGCTCACGACCCGGCGTACCCGGCCGGCGTCCCCCAGGCGCAGCACGGCGAGGACCTGCACGAGCGCGCGGTCGTGGCGCTCAGGAGCAACCTGCGGCACGAAGAGGGCGAGACGGCGCTGAAGACGGCGGAACGCATCCTGCAATCCGTGCAGCTGGACGAATGCATGGTGGAGACCGTCGAGTCGGCGCTGTTCTCGCTCGTCTACACCAACCAGGCCGAGCAGGCCGACGCCTGGGCCGAGGCCCTGTACGGCCGCGCCGAGCGACATCGCGCGCCGACCTGGATCAGCGCGCTCGCCGCCTTCCGCGCCCACATCGCCATCACCATGGAGGACCTGCCGCTGGCGGTCGAGCACGCCCTGAACTCCCTCCAGATGTTGCCGGCCCACTGCCTGGGCGTCCGCGCGGCGCTGCCGCTGGCCAGCCTCATCGAGGCGAACCGGCAGATGGGCAGGCCCGACCAGGTCGAGCGCTACATCCACCGCCCCCTCGCCAAGTCCGTCTTCCAGACCAGGTACGGGCTGCACTACCTGACGGCGCGGGCGAGATACCTGGCCAGCATCGATCAGCCCGACGCGGCCCGCCGCGACATTCTGAAGTGCGGCAAGCTGATGTGCGACTGGGGGCTGGACAATCCGCTGCTGTCCCCGTGGCGTCTGGACGCGGCGGCGATCTCGGTCGAGCTGAAGGACAACGCCTACGCGCTCGCTCTGCTGGACGAGCACGGCTCCCGGCGGCATGCCGAGACGCCGTGGATCAAGGCGGCGTCGTTGACCGTCCTGGCCTCGACGGAGGAGGTCAGCAGGCGGCCGCGGCTGCTACGCCAGGCCATCGACATCCTGCTGGACGCCGGCCGCGACGTGCAGCTGGTGAACGCGCTGATGCAGCTCGGCTACTCGCTCGCCGTGCTGGGCGAGGCGGACCAGGCCAGCCTGGTGATCCGGGAGGCCGACAGCCTCGCCAAGAAATGCAAGGCCGCGCCGGTCAGGAACGAGGTGTCAGTGATCGCCGAGAACAGCTTCAACGTCGTGAAGAACACCTTGACCCCGTCGGAACACCGGGTCGCCCTGATGGCGGCGCTGGGATACACCAATCGGGAGATCTCCAGCCGGATGCACATCACCGCCAGCACGGTCGAACAGCACCTCACGAGCACGTACCGGAAGCTCAACGTGAAGGGCCGCAAGGACCTGCCGCTCCTGCTCTCCAGCCCGTAGGGGGCATGCGCCCGGGGCCGGTCGAGAGGTCAGGCGGAGGTCCTGTGATCGGGGACGGGGTTCTCGCGCTTCTCGATCGCCTGGGCGAAGTGCAGCCAGGCTTCGGCGCTCGCCCGCGCGACCCGCGCCAGCCGGGTCGCGCAGTGCGGCGGCACGCTGTCGCTGAGCATGGTCCAGTCGCTCGTCCGTGAGGCCATCTGCGCGATGTCCAGCAGGCGGAGGATCGTGCGTCCCCTCTCGCTCATCCGCAGCGACGGGTCGCGTCTGAGCTGTTCGAGCACGGTGGCGATCTCCTCCGGCGGCGCGCTCTGGGGCGCCTTGCGCGGCTGGTCGGCCTGCTGGACGTCGTCGTCGCGCAGCTTGCCGGGGACCGGGTCCTCACCGCGGCGCACCCGTTCGCGGACGTCCCTCGCCGTGGCGAGCGCGATCCCCGCCGCCTCGGCGATCTCGCGGAGGGGGGCCGAGGGCCGCTCGGCCATCAGCCGTCCGGCCAGCTGACGCCCTTCCGACGTGCTCAGGGGACGGGTGCGCCCGTCGCGACCCGTGCGGGCGTTCAACTGCTGGGAATTGCCAGTTGAACGCCTGCGGATGGAGGCGACGGTCGTGTGCGACAGGCCGCTCAGCTTGGCCACCAGCCGATCCGACCAGTCCGAGTGGGAGACGAGGATGCGAGCGGCCGCGGCCGTGCGGTCGGCCCGCGACAGGGGCAGGCCGTGCGCCGAGTTCAGCTTCACCGCCAGCACGAAGGCGTCGTGGTCACTGCCGTCGAAGAATCTGGCCCTGATCGTGGTGCCGCCACGCAGGCGCACCGCGTTCAGCCGATGCATGCCGTCGATGACCCGCATGGTGGGACGATGGACCACGATCGACGGCAACTCGATGTCGAGCTGGGCCAGCGCGCGCACGTGCAGCGGATCCTGGCCGGCGATCCTGGGCGAGTCTCCCGGCCGCAGGACGGTGACGGGGACGAGCTCGGACTCCTCCGACAGGCTGCCGAGGAACGGATCCGTCTGCTGCGTCACCTGAATTTCACGTTCCGTGTCCGCCGGCGAGCCTGGTTCCGCGCCTTCCTGCAACGCCGCGATGGTGTTCTCGCTCGACGCCGCCAGAGGGTCGAACGCTATCCGTTGCACACGTTCGGAGCAGAAATCGACCCTCTCGGCGAACGTATGCATTTGCCGAATCCTCCCCGTATGAAGACGCTGTGGAGTAGGCGCGTCACCGGCTGGAAGCCGGCCACAGGGGAGAGCGAGGCGGAGGTCGGCCGCTCCCCGGGCCGGTCCAACCATGTGAGGTGACTATTCGATCAGTATAGTTAAGACGCGCAATTTGCCCAGTCAATCGCCGAACTTTCTTCGGCGGCCTGCCGTGCCAAGGCGCGCGACATAACTGACACCCTACTTTGGGGTGTAAACAGTGGTCAGGACGATGTCCGCGGAATAAACACGCGACTTACACAATATGAAGGTCCGTGACCCGCCGGAGTTTTGGTTGAGCCGAAATGCGTCAGGCTTTTCCGCTGCTTCACCGGGCCCCGTAGTCGGCCTTCTTCCGGCGCAGCCCGATGATGACCAGAACGCCCGCCAGCACAGATATGGCCATGCTGGAGACGGCGGCAATGTGCATGCCGTCGACATACGCCGCACGCGCGGCGGTCCGTAAAATCTCGCCGGATTCTCCGGACAGCTTTTCCGCCGTCGCCAACGCGCCGCCGAGGGTTTCCCGCACCGCCGCCGGCGGCACTTCCGGCATTCCCGTCAGGTCGGACCCGAGCAGCGAGCTGCGATAGACCGCCAGCCCGATGCTGCCCAGCACGGCCGCACCGAGCGCGGCTCCGAACTCGGTGCTGAACTGGAACGTCCCCGAGACGGCGCCGGCCTTGGAGCGCGGCGCCAGCGCGACGACCATGTCGGAGGTCACCGCCGAGGCCGAGCCGATGCCCCAGCCCAGCAGCGCCGTCGCCGCGACGAGCGTCACCGGGTCCGGTTGCGCGTCCAACCGCACGACCTGCAGGAACCCCACCGCCATCGAGAGCATGCCCTGGCCGATGATGAACCCCGGCCTGACCTGCCGGGCGATGCGGGCGGCGAGCGTGGCCCCCAGGATGGAGGTGACGGCCGCGGGCGAGGTCGCCAGGCCCGCCACGACCGGCCGCAGGTCCAGCACCAGCATCAGGTACTGGGTGAGGAACAGCGTCGTCCCGACGAGGGAGAACATCGCCACTGCCGCGGAGGTCAGGGAGAGGCTGAACCCGACGTTGCGGAACAGGCTCAGATCCACCATCGGCGCCGCCAGCCGCCGCTGCCGGCGCAGGAAGAGCGTCAGGAAGACCGACCCCACCGCGGCGCCGGCCACACAGGCGCGCAGGTCCCCGCCGGACGAGAGCTGCTTGATCGCGTACACGAGCGGCAGGGCCGCCAGCAGGAAGAGTGTGCCGCTCGCGATGTCGAAGGACTTGCTCGCATCGAGATCGGGGCTCTCGGGAATCAGGAACGGCCCGACGACCAGCACCAGCGCGACCAGGGGAACGTTGATGAGGAAGATGGATCCCCACCAGAACCTCTCCAGCATCCAGCCGCCGACGATCGGGCCCACCACACTGCCGACGGAGAGCGTGGCCGCCCACAGCGCGATGGCCATCTGGCGTTTGCGGGTGTCGGTGAACATGACCCGGATCAGGGCGAGCGTTCCCGGCATCAGACTGGCCGCGGCAAGGCCCTGCAACCCGCGCGCGACGATGAGGAACTCCGCGCTGGGGGCGAAGGCGGCGCCGGCCGAGGTGATGCCCAGCACCGCCGATCCGGCCAGCAGCAGGCGCCGCTGCCCGATCCGGTCACCCAGGTTCCCCATGGGGAGCAGCAGCCCGGCCAGCGCGAACGTGTAGATGTCCACGATCCACAGCTGCTCGACCCCGCTCAGTCGCAGGTCGGCCGTGATGGCCGGGAGCGCGAAGAACAGGACGGTGACGGTGGTGGAGGTGATCAGCAAAGGCAGCATGAGGACGGCCAGCCCGGCCCACTGCTTTCCTGCCTTCTTGCCTTCGCCAACGACGTTCACGTTTTGTCTCCGAGCACGGTGATGTCAGGGAAGCGCTGTCGTGAGGGGCGCCTGTGGCGGCGTCGCATGAATCAGATCACAAAGCCGCCCGAAAGTCGCTACCCGCCCAGCGACCTGAGCCAGTCGTCGATCGCCGCAGCCGTGGTCGGGGCCTCGCTTTCGAGAACCGTGAAATGGTCACCTCTGACTTCGCACAAGGTGTGTTCGCCCGGCCAGGTGGCCCGCCACTGCCCTGTCCGGCGTCGTTGTCCGTCGGGGCCCGACGGCAGCGGAGTGTCGGGGGCGAGGCAGAGAACCGGCGTCTTGACCGGTGCCGGGCCGGTGTGCTCGAAGAGCTCCTTGGTCAGGCGGTAATAACGGCCCATCGCGGCCATCCTGGCGTCGGTGAACGGACCGAAACGATCCTCGCGCTCGAACATGCCCTCCGTCATCGCGTCGCCTATCTCGTCGACGACGGTGAGATCGGGGAACGTGTCCAGCAGCACGAGCCCCTCCGGATGGAGGCCGATGCCCTCCAGGTGGGCCGCCGCCGCATAGGCGAAGTTCCCGCCGGCGCAGTAGCCCAGCAGCGCGAACGGTCGCCCGCCGGCCGCCTCGGCCGCGCACTGCGCCCAGAAGCGGACCACGGCGTCCACGCTGTCGGGCAGCGGCTCCTCCGGCGCGAATCCCGGCACGGGAAGCGCGTAGAGATCGCGGACGCCCTGGAACCCGGCCGCCAGCCGCGCGAACTGCGCCGCCCCTCCCAGCGCCACCGGGGTGCTGAAGCAGAACAGCCGGGGCGACCCGGGCCCGGACGCCAGCAGCAGCGGCGCCGGGGCCTTGGCGGGCGTTTCCCCGGCCCGGAAGGAGGGACGCAGCTTCGCCACGGCCTCCAGCATCGCGATCGCCTCGTGCAGCTTGCCGCCGGCGGTCGCCTCGTGCAGCAGCGTGCTGAGCGAGCCGTTGCCGTTAAGGGCGGAACCGGCACCGTCCTGCCCGTAGAGCTCCGCCAGGAGATACCGCGCCAGGTTGGCGGGGGTGCGCTGGTCGAAGACCAGGGTGGCCGGCAGGCGCAGCCCGGTGATCCGGTTCAGGACGTTGCGCAGCTCCACCGCGCCCAGCGAGTCGAAGCCGACTTCGAGGAAGTTCTTGTCCGGCCCCACCGCTTCGACACCGGCCAGCCCGCGGATCTTCACGGCCTCCGCCCGGATGTGGGCGACCAGGGCGTCCTGCCGTGCGGCGGGGGACAGCGGGTCGAGTCTCCTGCGGAGGTCGGTGTCCTGGGCGCCGGCGGCGGCGGCGGTGGTGTCGGTCGCCAGGGCCTGCGCGTACTCAGGGACGGCCGACACCAGAGGGCGGGGACGCGACAGGGAGTAGGCGGGGGCGAAACGGTCCCACTCGATGTCGGTGACGACGTGCTGCCGATCGGGCGCGGCCAGGGCATGGGAGAGGGCCTCGGCGGCCAGGTCGGGCGGCATGATCCGGACGCCGATCCTGGCCAGCCGATCGCCGACGGCGGCGTCGACCATGCCGCCGCCGCCCCAGGCGCCCCAGGCGATGGACGTGGCGGGCAGCCCGGCGGCGCGCCGGTGCGCCGCGAAGGCGTCCAGGAAGGCGTTGGCGGCGGCGTAGGGGGCCTGGCCGTGCTGGCCCCAGACGGCGGCGCCGGAGGAGAACAGGACGACGACCTCCGGGGAGTGATCGCGCAGCACCTCGTGCAGGGCGAGCGTGCCCGAGACCTTCGGGTGCGCGATGCGGGCGACGTCGGCCAGGGTCTGCTCGGTGATGAGGCGGTCGGGGGCGGCGACCCCGGCGGTGTGGATCACGGCCGTCAGCGGATGAGGCAGGCGGTCCAGGGCGGCGCGCAGAGCGTCGGGATCGGTGATGTCGCAGGCGACGACGCTCACCGTGCTGCCTGTGGCGGCCAGTTCCGCCTGGAGGTCGCCTGCGCCTTCGGCGTCGGGGCCGCGCCGGCTGAGCAGGATCAGGTGGTCGGCGCCCTGAAGGGCCAGCCGGCGGGCCAGCTGCCGCCCGATGCCCCCGGTGCCGCCGGTGATCAGGACGGTGCCGTGCGGACGCCAGGGAGCGGAGTCCCGGTCGTCGGGCAGCGCGCGGATCATGCGGCGGGCGTGGGAGGCATGGGCGCGGACGGCGATCTGGTCCTCGCCGCCGGCGCCGGCGATCGCCGCCCGCAGGCACGCCAGGTCCTCGGGGTCGGGCAGGGCGGGCACGTCGACGAGGCCGCCCCACGTGGCAGGCTGTTCCAGGGCGGCGACCGTGCCCAGGCCCCACAACCACGCCTGGCCCGGGTCTCTCACCTCGTCGGAGGCGTGGACGGCCACCGCCCCGGAGGTCACCACCCACAGGGGCGCGGTCGTGCCGGCGTCGGACAGGGCCTGCATCAGCGTGACGGTCGCGGCCGCTCCGCGGGTCAGGGGCGGGAAGTCCGGATGTGCGTCCTGGTCGAGGCCGAGGAGGGAGAGCACGCCGGTCACGGGGGCGTCGGAGCAGGCGTGCCGGATCTGCTCGGCGAGCCGCGTGCGATCGGCGTCGGCCAGCTCGACGGTGACGAGCTGGGCGCCATGGGCGGTCAGGTCGTCGGCGATCCGGCCGGGCAGCGGGTCGCCCGCGGTTGCGGCGGTGACGGCGACGAGCCATCGGCCCAGGCCGGACGGGTCGCCGACGGGAGAAGGGGGCAGCGGGTGCCAGGCCATCTCGTAGCGCCAGCGTCGCAGCACGCTCTCGTCGTGCCGGCGCTGCCGCAGCCGGGTCAGCGCGGGAACGACCGCGTCCACGGCGGAGGCGTCCACGTCCAGGCGCCGGGCCAGGTCGCCGGGGGAGGCGTCCCGCAGCATGGACCAGAACCCGTCGTCGTCCGCGGCCCTGGCCGCGGCGGAAGGCCGCAGCCAGTAGCTCTGGTGGCGGAAGGCGTAGGTCGGCAGGTCGGCCACGCCGCCATCGGGCGGCAGGACGGCCGGCCAGTCGACGAACGTGCCATGGGCGTGCAGTTCACCCATCGACAGCAGGAACCGGCGCCCGCCGCCCTCGTGACGGCGCAGCGACGAGTGCGCGCGAGCGTCGGCGCCGCTCTGCTCGATGGTCTGCTGGACGCTCATGGTGAGCACGGGATGAGGGCTGACCTCCAGGAAGGTGTGGTGCCCGTCGGCCAGCAGACGCTGGATGACAGGGTGGAACCGCACCGGTTCACGCGCGTTGCGGTACCAGTACTCGGCGGTCAGCTCGGCGCCGTCGATCGGCGCGGCGGTGACGGTGGAGTAGAAGGGCACGCGGGCCGGATGGGCGGCCAGGGGCCCGACGAGGTCCAGGAAGTCCTGCCGCAGCGGCTCGACCTCGGCGGAGTGGGACGGGACCGTCGAGGTCAGCGAGCGGGCCTGGATGCGCGCGGCCCGGCAGCGGGAGACGAAGTCGGCCAGCGCCTGCGGGCTGCCGCACACGGCCGAGGCCGTGGGGCTGTTGGTCGCGCTGACGGTCACCGGGACGCCCCAGTCGGCGATGACCTGACGCACCCGGACCTCGCCCAGCTCGACCGCCGCGATGGCGCCCCGGCCTGCCAGCCGGTCCGCGAACAGGCGGCTCCGCCCCACGATGAGGCGCACGGCGTCGGGCAGGGACAACGCCCCGGCCACGTACGCGGCGGCCAGCTCGCCCTGCGAGTGGCCGACCACCGCCACCGGGCGCACCCCCACCGACTCCCACAACGCCGCCAGCGACACCATCATGGCGAACGTCAGGGGCTGCAGAACCTCGATCCGCTCCAGATCCGGCGCGCCCGGGGCCTGGCGCAGCACGTCCAGCGGTTTCCAGTCGACCAGCTTCTCGATCTCGGCGAAGCAGTCGCGGAGGCGGGCGGCGAAAACGGGGCTGTCCTCCAGCAGCTCCAGGCCCATTCCGGCCCACTGCGAACCCTGTCCGGGAAAGACGAACACCGCGTCGCGCCGCCCTCCGGCGGCGACCCCCTCGACGACCGACGCGTGCGAGCGGCCCTCGGCCAGCGCCGTCAGGCCCGCCAGCAGCTCCGTCCGGTCCCGGCCCACCACGACCGCCCGGTTCTCCCAGTGCGTACGCCGGGTCGCCAGGGCGTGCCCGATCGGCTCCGGCTCCAGCTCCGCGTGCTCGCGCACGTGGGCGGCCAGGCGTCCAGCCTGAGCCCGTAGGGCCCGTTCGCCCCGGCCCGACACCGTCCACGGCACTGTCCACGGCACCCGTCCCGGCGCCATGACACCGGAGGCGGGGGAGTCTGCGGGCGGATCGGGGTCGGGGGCCTGTTCGAGAACCAGGTGGGCGTTGGTGCCGCTGACCCCGAAGGACGACACTCCCGCCCGCCGCGGCCTGCCCCGGTCCGGCCAGGGCCGGCCCTGTTCCAGCAGCCGTACGGGCCCGTCGCCCCACTCCACGTGGTGGGTGGGAGCCGACACGTGCAGGGTTCGCGGCAGGTGGCCTTCCCGCAGGGCCATGACCATCTTGATCACACCGGCGACGCCGGCGGCCGCCTGGGTGTGCCCGATGTTCGACTTGACCGATCCCAGCCACACCGGCTCCGCCGCGTCGCCGTCGTGCCCGTAGGTGGCCAGCAGCGCCTGCGCCTCGATCGGGTCGCCCAGCGCGGTGCCCGTGCCGTGCGCCTCCACCACGTCCACCTCGGACGCCGACAGCCGGGCGTCGGCCAGGGCGCGACGGATGACGCGTTCCTGCGACGGGCCGTTGGGCGCGGTCAGCCCGTTGCTGGCGCCGTCCTGGTTGACCGCCGATCCCCGCACCACCGCCAGCACCGGATGCCCGTTGGCGCGGGCGTCGGTCAGCCGTTCCAGCAGCACCATCCCGACGCCCTCGGAGAAGATCGTGCCGTCGGCGTCGTCGGAGAACGCCTTGCAGCGGCCGTCTCGGGCCAATCCTCCGAGCTGGCGTCCGATGTCCACGATCTGCGTGGTGGACAGGATCGTCACGCCTCCGGCGAGCGCGAGCCTGCTCTCCCCGCGCCGCAGCGACGCGCACGCGAGGTGCATCGCCACCAGCGAGGACGAGCACGCGGTGTCCACCGTCAGAGCCGGCCCTTCCAGTCCCAGCGTGTACGCCACCCGCCCGGACATCACCGAGCTCGACGTCCCCGTGCCCAGGTAGCCTTCGGTGCCCTCGGGGAAGGGGCCGCCGCCGATCCCGTAGTCGTTGCCGAACGCGCCGACGAACACGCCGGTCGCCGTGCGTCGCAGGGTGTGCGGGTCGATCCCGGCCCGCTCCAGGGCCTCCCAGCACACCTCCAGCAGCAGCCGCTGCTGGGGATCCATGGCCAGCGCCTCCCTCGGGGAGATCCCGAAGAACGCCGCGTCGAACCCTCCCGCGTCCCGCAGGAAGCCGCCTTCCAGGACGTAGGGGAGGCCGTCGGGGGAGTCGTCCATCGTGGTCCTGAGGCTCCAGCCCCGGTCCTGCGGGAAAGGCCCGACCCCCTGCCTGCCCTCGCTCACCAGGCGCCACAGGTCCTCGGGGGAGCCGACGTCGCCGGGGAGCCGGCAGGCCATGCCCACGATCGCGATCGGTTCGTGCTCCTTCGCGTCGAGCTCACGCAGGCGCTGGTTGGCGTGCTGGAGTTCCTCGGCCACCTGGCGCAGATACTTGAGGAGTTTTTCTTCGTCAGCCATTTGCCGCCTCCTCCGCGCTCATCGCATGGGGGTCGCCTGCCGATGACGGCTCACGAGATCATCAAGGTCCTTGACGATGTCATGCGGAGTGGGCATGGAGAGCATGTCCTGACGGATCTCCGCCGCGCTCCGGGCGAACGTCTGCTCCTCCAGGACCCGCTGCAGTTCCCGGCGAAGGCTCGCCGCACTCACCTGGTCGGGCGGAAGATGCACGCCCGCGCCGCGGGTGGCGACCCCCTCGGCCAATTGGTGGGCGTCGTAGACGGAATGCGGAATGATGATCTGCGGTACGCCGTTCAGTATCGCCGTCGCCGTGGTTCCCCAGCCGCCATGATGAATGATCGCGGCGCAGCTCTTCAGCAGGAAATTGTTCGGGACGAATCCGGCGAATTTAATATTGTCCGGGATCGCCGTCACGGAATCCCCGAAGGGCGGTTCGCTCAGCACGATGACTTCGACGTTCAGGTCCACGATCGCCTCGTAGAGGTCCTTGAGCGCGAAGGTGGCGCCGGTGCGCCACACTTCCTCCAGCGAGACTCCCATGGTGAGACAGACGCGGGGACGATCCGGAATCGACTCGGACAGCCAGGAGGGGAATGCCCCGGGGTTGTTGTGCGCGACATAGCGCATGGGCAGGTGAGCCGACTCCGTCGGATATCTCAGCCAGGACGGGACGGAATCGAGCGTGGCGTGCCCGAGAATGACGCTCTCGTCGTAATCGCAGCCGTACTTCGCCAGCTTGGCGGCCACCCAGTCGCGGACCGGGTCCTCGTCCCCGGCGCCGGGGCGATCCTTGCGCAGACGCAGGAACAGTTCGCGCATGCGCGCCCAGTGGTCCAGGCCGCAGGTCGTCCGGACGTGCGCCGCGCCGCACACGGTCGCCGCCACCGGCCCGGAGAAGGTGACCGAGTCCCAGACGACCAGGTCGGGCTTCCAGTGCCGGCAGAAGGCCACAAGGTCGTCGTACATCGTGTCGTCGACCATGAGGTCCAGCGACAGCGGGGAGGCGAGCGCCGCGAGGGTGTCGCGCGTGTATTCATAGGTGAGGACGTGGGGCCGGGTCTCGGTGATGTCATATTCGGTGCCGTGAATGGTCTCCTCCGGCTGCAGGTTCGCCATACGCTCGGCGAGCCTCGCCTCCTTGCCGACCGCCACGCCGGTCAACCCCGTATTGTTCACCGCGTTGAGGAGATCCGGCTGTGTGGCCACCACCACGTCGTGCCCTGCCGCCTTGAGCGCCCATCCGATCGGTGCGGTCAGGCAAAGATGACTGGTCGCCGCGATTTGAGTGATCACCACACGCATATTCGGGGTCCTTTCGTGGAGCTGCCGGCGGAGTATCCAGACATGCTTCGCAAACCCTCACTGATTCACCCGACATGGTATGCACCAGACCTGGAGCGATATCCCCCTAAGGCCCCCCTACGGCTCCCCTAGGGGGTGCGGCATTCTGTAATGCGCCGCCGGCCATTTTAATTCAATGAAAGGCGCGGGAATTCCCTTCGATTTCAGCGGCGCGGAGAGCGGCGGACCGTCAAGCCAGGAAGAACGCGGCCAGCGTGCGGGCGACCATCGCGGGATCGTTCTCCATGGGGATGTGGCCGGCCTTCGCGACCCGCACCAGCGTGGTGTTCGGCACCTCGTCGGCGAACCGCTGCGCGTAGCCGACCTTCTGGAAGGTGTCGTCCTCGCCCCACACCAGCAGCTTCGGCGCGTCGCAGGCGAGCAGGGCGGGCATGAGGTCGAGGGTGTGGCGGCTGTCGGCGGCGCCGGCCAGCGCCATCCAGGACCGCGCCACGCGTGGTTCGCGCCACGGGTCGAGATAGTCGGCCAGCTCCCCTTCGGCGACAGGCCGGGCCAGGGCGGTGGAAACGGCCACGCGCCGGGCGGCGAGCAACTCCTCCACGGTGGTGGCGGCGACCACGGCGGGGTCGCGGTAACGCGCCACGCCGGGCACCGGCCAGGAGTCGTAGCTCACCGAGTTCACCAGCGCCAGCCGGGGCACCGCCAGTTCGCCGCCCACCAGCAACCGCTGGGCGATCGCACCGCCGATGTCGTGGCCGGCCACGCCCGCCGGCGCGTCCATGCCGAGCGCCGCCGCGAACCGCGCCACCCAGGCGGCCAGTGCCGGCACGGTGGCCGTCTCCGGCGTCAGCTCCCCCTCCGAGCGGCCCAGGCCGGGGAGGTCGACGGCGACCGGCCGCAACCCGGCCGCGGCCAGGTCGTCGAGCACCGGCAGCCAGACCCGGCTCCAGTAGGTGCCGTGGAGCAACAGGACCTGCGGGCCGTGCTCGCCCGCCGTCAGATAACTGGCCATGCGGCCGTCGACCTCGATCGTCATGCGTGTGGACATGGCCATAACCATGGGGGAATGGAGCAGCGCCGGTCAAATACCGTTTAGGGTATGGCCCCATGACGTTGACGCAGCTCCGAGTGCTGATCGCGGTCGCCGAGCAAGGCGGCTTCACCGCGGCGGCGGACCTGATCGGCATGTCCCAGCCCGCTGTCAGCCGCGCCGTCGCCGCCCTCGAACGTGAGCTCGGCGCCCCCCTGTTCGTCCGGCACGCCGACGGCATCGCCCTCACCGAGGCCGGACGGCGGGCCCATCTCCGGGCTCGCGAGGCTCTGCGCCACTTCGACCTGATCCGCGCGGAGGTGGCGGCCGCCGCCGGTGAGGTCACCGGGCCGCTCCGGCTGGCCAGCCTGCCCAGCGCCACCGGCACCCTCATCGCCCCCCGGCTGCGGACCTTCACCGACCGCTACCCCCAGGTCCAGGTGCGCCTGTTCGAGGGGGCCGACGACGACGTCCGCGGCTGGCTGCGCGGGGGCGCGGCCGAGGTCGGCGTGGTCACGCTCCCCGCCCCCGGCCTGCACACGATCCCGCTCAGCACCCACGAGATGGTCGCCGTGGTGCCGGACGGCCATCGCCTGGCCGGGCAGCAGAGCGTCCACATCGCCGACCTGGCCGGGCAGCCGTTCATCCTCACCACGGCGGGCTGCCGCCCGCTCATCACCGAAGCGGCACGCCAGGCCGGCGTCCAGCTGGACGTCGCCTACGAGGCCGGCGGCCAGTCGGCCATCCTCGAAATGGTGGCCGCGGGCCTGGGCGTCAGCATCGTGCCCACGCTCGGCCTGCCGGCCGAGCTCGGACCGGTCGTCACCAGGCCGCTCGAACCACGCCTCACCCGCACGCTCGCCCTGGCCGTCGTGTCGCCGAGCGACCGCGGGCCCGCCGTACGAGCCTTCCTCGACCTGGCCGAACCCGGCTGATCCGGCCTTCGTCGGGGCGCGGAGGTTGTCAGTCCGGCACGTCCAGGCCCGCGCTGCGGGCCGCGATCATCGCCGCGGTGACGAACTGCTCGTACGTTCCCATGCCGTTCTTCAGGCCGAAGAGGTCGGTCTGCCGGTACTCCACGACCACGTGCGAGGCCCGGTACGGCGTCGTCTTCTGCCCCATGGAGTACGTGAACCATTCCGCCGGCCGCCCGGGGAAGGGCTCGTGCGCGGGGTAACCGCGAGGCGGGGACATCGCGTCGTAGGCGACGCCGCGCGGGCCGTCGCCGCTCATGTGGACGGCCAGCGTCTCGTCGCCCTGGCCGGGGTCGCCGACCTGGATCGACCGCAGCCACCAGAAGAGGGTGAGCCGGTTGTCGCACGTGTGCCGCCCGCCGAGACCGTACGGCCGAGGGCACACCCGGGAATTCTGCTCGTCCTCGGGCAGGGCGTTGACCATGGCGTCGAAGGCGGACCGTTCCACCTCCGTCAGCGCGTTCATGTAGACCGAGCGCAGGTTCGTCCGCGGCAGCAGCGCGAAGCCCGCCTTCGGTCCGTCGTCGGAGGTGAGCTTCTGATGGGCGAAGACCCACAGCATGTACTGGATCAGCGTGACGAACCCGATGAGGTTGTCCGTCTGATGGCGTCCCGCCAGCCATGCGTGCACCCGCTCGCTCGGATCGAAGTCGAGCACCCTCAGCCGGTCGGGCAGCTGCACCAGCGGCACGTCGATGGTGGCCTGGACCGTTCCGTGGACGAGGTTCCCACCGGCGGTCAAGGCCAGGACGTCGCCCGCGGCACAGGCGGTCGTCATCACCGGGTTGCCGGCGGAGTCGAATTCGCACCTCTTGATGGGCGCCGCCAGCGCGACGGTGACGATGTTGCCCACGTTGGTGCCCGGCACGAAGCGCAGGCCGTCGGTCTGCTGGACGTCGTCGTGGGTCCTCAGGTGCCCCTGGGCCACCCGCACGGCCTGCGTCTTGTTGCTCGTCCGGCTCCTGCTCGATCGCCTGGGGCCGGTCGCCGTGTCGGCCTCCTCCTCGTCGGCCTGGAGGAACGCGGCAGGAAGCGCGGCGGGGTCGGGTGAACGGCTCGTCAGCAGGCTCAGCAGCTCGCCGATGAAGACGAGCTGACGGCGCAGGGCCGCCCACGTCGTCACCGAGTCGGTGATGATCTCGACGTCGCCGCCGTCGGACTCGATGGCCACCCCGGGGTCCTGCCAGTAGCAGACCCGTCCCTTGGACGGCAGGGCTTCCTCGGCCTGCCAGCCGTCCCTGGAATTCTTCAGAAACCTCAGCTCAGTACGCTGGAACTGCCATTCGAACCCGACCCTGGGCATGGGCGCCTCCATGGGATGTGTGTGGCCGCCCCTCCGGAGAGTGCCCGGCGCGTCCCAGATACGTGCCCGATGCTCGTCAATCGTGGAAGCGGTCCAGTTTCCTGGCCGCCGGTGTGCTCCTCGCGGTGACGGCGGCGGCAACGGTGCTCGTAGGCTACGTGGGTGCAAACGTGGGCAAAGTGGACCGTCCTTCTGGTGCTGGCCGGGTTAGCCGGCGTCTACGCGATAGCCGGGTCACCCCTGGCCCTGGCGGTACTCGGCTTACAGGTGCTCTTCACCCGGCGCCGGTCCTGGTGGTTGATCGCGCTGCAGGCCGCCGCCGCCTACGGTTCCGTGTTCGTGTTCGACACTTCGGTCGGTATCCTCGGCTTCGTCGCCGGTTCCCTGCTGCTGACCAGGTCCTGGCCGCTCGCCCTCGTGGTGACGGGCAGCGCGCTGCTGCTGGGACCGGCCGACCCGGTGATCAGCATGGTCCTGATCGCCCTGATCGTCTACGGCCTGGCCACGATGCTGGACCGGATCCAGGAAGTGACCGCCGCTCGCCTGTCGCTGGCGATGACCGCGGCGGCCGAGGAACAGCTCCGCATCGCGGCGGAACTCAACCAGAGCCTGGGCGCCGCGCTCGACACGATCGCGGCCAGCGCCCGGAAGGGCACGCCTGACGTGGAATCGGCCCGGCACTCGCTGAGCGAGGCCAGAGCCGCCGCCGTCGGCTACCGCGCGATGTCGCTGGCCCCCGAACTCACCACCGCCAAGGGCATGCTGATCGCCGCAGGAATCGCCACCGAGGTGCGGATGCGGCACGCGGAACCGCTCGGCCCGGCCGGCGCGCTGCTGGCCACCGTCCTGCGCGAGGCTGTGACCGAGATCGTCCGGCGCCGCGCCGCCTCCCGCTGCGTGATCGAGTCCGCCACAGAAGACGGCACCGTCCGGCTGAGCATCGCCCACGACGGCACTCCCAGTGCCACGGACGAATTCCTGGCCGATCTCCCCGCCCAGGTCGCGGCGGCCGGTGGCACGCTCACCACTGGCGTCGACGACAACGCCCAGGTCTTCGTGGAGGTGGCGTTGCCCGGCACCACGCTGCCTGACCCGCCCGCCCTGTCCAGCAGGCTGTCGACGGCGGTGCTCGCGGCGGTGCTGGTCGGGTTCTCGGCCAAGGCGTTGCTGCTGGCCGGCTCGTGGTGGCCCCTTCCTCTGCTGGTCGTCATCATCGTCATCCACCTGCGCTCGATCGAGGGCAGGCATCCGATCGCGCTGATCGTCATGGGTGTGCTGACGCTCGCCCCGATCCCGGTGTTCGAGCAGGCCTGGCTGGTGACGACCGGGTTCCTGACCGGGCCGCTGCTGCTGGCCCTGCGGCTGAGAGCGGCGGTGCCGCTGGTGGCCGCCGTCATGGCGCTGGTGGGGGGCACCGGGCTGGTGATCGGTCTGCCGTACCCGCTGGTGGTGAACTACACGGTCAGCACGCTCGTGACGGGGCTGGTCATCTACGGGCTGTTCACGCTGGCGCGGCTGGACCGGGAGCTGAGCGCGGCCAAGGACGGGCTGGCCAGGTCGGTGGTGGTGGAGGAGCGGCTGCGGGCCGCGCGTGACCTGCACGACCTGCTCGGGCACACGCTGGCGGCGATCCTGCTCAAGAGCGAGCTGGCCAGGCGGCTGGAACCCGAACGCGCCCGCGCCGAACTGGACGACGTGCTGGCCATGACCGAGCAGGCCATGGGCGACCTGCGGACCGTCTCCGGCGAGCGGGGGAGGCTGTCACTGGCGGGCGAGGCGGAATCGGCACGTTCGGTGCTGGCGGCCGCGGGCATCGAGGTCACGCTGGAACTCGGTCACGGCATGCTCGGCACCGAGGTGGAGACCACGCTCGGCGCCGTGCTGCGCGAGGCGGTCACCAACGTGCTGCGGCACAGCTCCGCCCGCCACTGCGCGATCAGCACGAACGCGCGCGACGGCGAAGTACGAATGACCGTACGCAACGACGGCGCGCAGGCCAAGCCGATCCGCCGCGGCTCGGCCGGGATGGGCAACCTGACCACGCGCCTGGCCGAGCTGGACGGGCGGCTGGACCTGGCCCGGGACGGCGAGTGGTTCGAGCTGGCCGCGACGGTGCCGACGCGCTCCTGGGTCCCCGCCTAGATCCAGAGTACGAGCGCCCACGTGGGTGGGAGCGGACGACTTACCGGTTTCTCCTGCCCGCACTCCTCATCAGTGCATCGAGGGCGGCGCGGCCCTCTTCGACGCGATGTGGGATCAGCAGGAGGGTATGGGCTCGTTCCAGCCGGGCGTCGATGCCCTCCCACTGGGCGACCGAGGCCGCCAGCGCGTCCGGGTCCGCGTGGAGCCTGCCGCCGGCGCGAGCCAGGCATGCCGAGGCCCAGTGGTTCTCACCGGCTGTCAGGAGTGCGGTCGCGAGCCGGTCCGGGGCGTCGGGCAGCCCGGCGACGACGGCCAGCTCGGCTCCCGCCGCCTGCGCGTACGCCACGTAACGTCCCATGGAGAACGAGTCGAAAGCCCGCTCCACCAGGGCGGTGGCGTCGCTCAGGTCGCCGCAGTGCAGCGCGGCCCGGGCATCGACGAACGCGCCGAAGGAAGTCAGCCGGGCATGCCCGGCCTGCGCGTGGTCGACCACCACGCCGGCTCTGTGA
>NZ_JBEYTJ010000064.1:0-44252 GCF_040642995.1 Nonomuraea sp. NPDC047529
GACGCCGTCGCCGCCCACGCCTCCCAGCGCCTCGTAGAACCCCCCGCGGCTCGCCTCGCGGTCCCCCTAGAGGCCGAGGTACCGGTCCGCGGCGAGCCGGGCGGGCACTGCGTGGCGGGCGCCGGGCGCGCCGACGGCGACCACCCTGGCCGCCCCGGCGGCGCGGGCGGCGACCACGGCCATCAGGCCGATCGCGCCGACGCCCTGGACCACGACGGTGGAGCCGATCCGGATCGCGGAACGTTCCACGCCGTGCAGGGCCACCGACAGCGGCTCCTGCAGCACGGCGACCTCGGCGGGCAGATCGGTCCGGTAGAACACCGTTCCCGCGTTGGAGGCGTACAGGTGGGTGGCGAAACCGCCGGTCAGGTACGGCGGCCGGTCGGCGGGGGAGGCGAACCCGTAGGACGGCCGCCGGTCCGGGCAGTTCCCCGGCCTGCGGCGCACCTGGCACTCGAAGCACCGGCCGCAGCTCAGCGACGGGAAGACGCCGACCCGGTCGCCGACGGCCACCGGCCGGCCGGCGTGGTCGGCCCCGACGCCGTCACCGAGCGCCGCCAGCCGGCCGACGATCTCGTGCCCGAGCAGCGCGGGGAACCGCACGCTGGCCAGCCGTCCCCGGTAGATGTGGGCGTCCGTGCCGCACATGCCGCACAGCTCCACCTCCAGGACGAACTGCCCCGGGCCGGGTTCCGGCAGGGCGTGCTCGCGCACCTCCACCGCTCCCGCGACGTCGGTGACGATCGCCGCGCGTGCCGTCGCGTCCATGCACCGCCTCCTGCATTCTGCTTTCTATAGAATGTGGAAGACGGTAGTTCGTCCGGTTTTGAACGGTCAATCCTTGTTACCGGAATGTTTCTGAGGCCACGTCCACGAAGTAGGCCCGCAGCAGCGTGCGTCCCTGCTCGATCATGGCCGGATCGCCCTGCTGCGTCGCCGAGAACGTCAGGTACAGCACCGCCGCCGTGCACTGGATGGCCAGCCGCATCACCCGGTACGGATCGGGCAGCGGCGGCAGCCCCGCCTCCTCCAGCGCGAACTGGTAGAGCCGCTCGGCGAGCACGTCCCCGCTCTCCTGCACGCTCCCGGCGGGCAGGAACGACGCGCCGCCCGGCCGGGTGTCGGCGAAGTCGACCACGGTGAAGCCCGGCACGCTCCTGCGCATCGCCACCGTCTCGGCCAGCACCAGCTCGGCCGCCCGCGACCAGGTCAGCGGCGGCTCCTCGGCGACCCGGGCGCGCAGCCGGGCCAGCAGGACCTCCAGGTTGCGCAGCGCCAGCTCGCGCAGCATGCCGGGCTTGCCGTCGAAGAACTGGTAGATGGTGCCGGCGGGCACCTTGGCGCTCCTGGCGACGTCGGAGATCGTGAGGGCGTCCAGGCCGACCTCGTCCAGCAGGCGGGCGCAGGCGTCGAGGATGCGTTCGACCCTGTCGATGCTGCGCCTTTGGACCGGCCGCCGCCGGATGCCCGGGTTCTCCACGGACAAGTCTTAACATAACGGCTTGTCATGTTCTAACGTGACATCCTCTCACGTTCCCCCCGGAGGACATGCATGGCCGAAATGCGCCTCGCGCCTGAGAAACGGGTCACCGCAGGCTGGATGTCCCTGCTGGCACTGGCCCAAATGGGGGTCATCATGGCGATGACCGTCGGAAACCAGATCCTGCTGCCCTCCCACGTGGCGCGCATCGACCCCCAGCACAAGGAGGCGTCCCTGGCGGTGGTGTTCGCCGTCGCCGCCGTGTGCACGATCGTGGCCAACCCGCTGTTCGGCGCCCTGTCCGACCGCACCCGCTCCCGGATGGGCCGGCGCCGCCCCTGGGTCGCGGGCGGCGCGCTGGTCTGCGCCGCGTCCCTGGTCTTCCTGTCCCGCCAGGACTCGCTGGCCGGGCTGGTCGTCGGCTGGGCGGTCGCCCAGCTCGCCTTCACCGCCGCGCTGGCCACCGCCATCGCCACCGTGCCCGACCTCGTGCCGATCCAGCAGCGGGGCAAGGCCTCGGCGCTGGCCGGCGTGGGCCAGCTCGCCGGGCCGCTGCTCGGCGGGGTCGTCGTCACCGTCGTGGCGACCGGCTCGCAGGCCGGGTTCGTGGCCATGGCGATCCTGATCCTGCTGCTGGTGCTGCCGTTCAGCCTGTTCACCAGGGAGCCCGTCACCGCGCCGGCCGACCTGCCCCCCTTCGACCTGCGCTCACTCCTGCGTGGCTTCCGCATCAGCCCGCGCAGGCATCCCGACTTCGCCTGGGCCTGGCTGAGCCGCTTCCTGATCACGCTGACCCTCGCCATGGCCATCGGCTACCTGCAGTACTACCTGCGCGACGGCGTCGGCTACGAGGCGCTCTTCCCCGGCTCCACCGTCGAGCAGGGCGTCGTGGTGCTGGTGGCGGTCTTCACGCTGAGCAGCGTCGTGCCCACGCTGCTGGCGGGCTGGCTGTCGGACCGGTCAGGCAACCGCCGGCCGGCCGTCTTCATCGGCGGCCTCACGATGGCCGCCTCCGGGCTCGTGCTGGCGTTCCTGACGAGCTGGCCCGCCGCGCTGGCCGCCAGCGTCCTGCTCGGCGCGGGCTACGGCATGTTCGCCGCCGTGGACCAGGCCATGGTCACCCAGCTCCTGCCCGCCGACGCCGACCGCGGCAAGGACCTGGGCATCGTCAGCCTGGCCAACTCCGCCTCCAGCACCCTCGGGCCGGTGATCGCCGCGCCCCTCGTCACCTCCGCGGGCGGCTACCCGCTCATGTACGCCGTCGCGGCGGCCTTCGCCGCGCTCGGCGCCTGCCTCATCTGGAGAATCCGCAGTGTCCGATAAATCCGCAGCAACCGACAACGCAGCATCCGACAGAGCAGTGTCCGCCGCCTTCGACGGCGACGCCTGGTGGCGCGACGCCGTCGTCTACCAGATCTACCCCCGCAGCTTCGCCGACGCCGACGGCGACGGCCAGGGCGACCTGCCCGGCGCGCTGGCCCGCCTGGACCACCTGGCCGACCTGGGCGTGGACGCCGTCTGGCTGAGCCCGTTCTACCCCTCGCCGCTGGCCGACGGCGGCTACGACGTCGCCGACTACACCGACGTGGACCCCCGCTACGGCACCCTGGCCGACTTCGACGCCTACGTCGCCGCCGCCACGGCCAGGAACATCAAGGTCGTCGTCGACATCGTGCCCAACCACTGCTCCTCGGCCCACCCGCGTTTCCAGCAGGCGCTGGCGGCCGGCCCCGGCAGCCCCGAACGCGAGTGGTTCGTCTTCCGCGACGAGCCCAACAACTGGCAGTCCATGTTCGGCGGCCCCGCCTGGACCCAGGCGCCCGACGGCCAGTGGTACCTGCACCTGTTCGACTCCGCCCAGCCCGACTGGAACTGGCGGCACCCCGGCGTGACCGCCATGTTCGAGGACGTGCTGCGGTTCTGGCTGGACCGCGGCGTGTCCGGCTTCCGCATCGACGTGGCCGCCATGCTGTTCAAGCAGGACGGCCTGCCGGACGTCGTCCCCGGCAGCCAGGGCGCCCCGCTGGCGCCCGGACAGTCGGCGGTGCCGTACGAGCACCAGCCCGAGCTGCTGGAGCTGTACCGGTCCTGGCACAAGATCCTGGCCTCCTACCCGGGCCCGCGCGGTACGGTGGCCGAGATCTGGTTCGGTGACCCCGCCCAGGCCCGGCCCTACCTCACCGGCGACGGCCTGGCCCAGCTGTTCAACTTCCGGCTGATGCCCCTGCCGTGGTCGGCCGGCGAGTTCCGCGCGGTCATCGAGGAGTCCCACCTGCTGGCCCGCGAGACGGGCGGCTCGATCCCCTGGGTGCTGGGCAACCACGACGTGCCGCGCATGGCGACCAGATTCGGCATCGACCAGGAGCTGGTCCGCGCGCCCACCGCCGACGTGCTGCTCGGCAGGATCGCCGTCGACCGTGAGCTCGGCCTCAGGCGCGCCCGCGCCGCCGCGCTGCTGCTGCTCGCCCTGCCCGGCGGCGCCTACCTCTACCAGGGCGACGAGCTGGGCCTGCCCGAGTACCTGGACATCCCGGACGAGGCACGGCAGGACCCGATGTTCGAGCGCACCGGCCGCGCCTTCATCGGCCGGGACGGCTGCCGCGTGCCGCTGCCCTGGTCGGGCACGTCCGCGCCGTACGGGTTCGGCACGGGCGGCACCTGGCTGCCCCAGCCGGCCGACTGGGCCCCCCTCACCGTCGCCGCCCAGCGGGACGACCCCGCCTCCACGCTCGCCCTCTACCGCAGCGCGATCGCCCTGCGCCGCGAGCACCCCGCGCTCGGCGACGGCGACCTGACCTGGCTCGACGCCCCGCCCGGCGTGCTGGCCCTCACCCGCGAGCCCGGCTTCACCCTCATGGTCAACTTCGGCCCCGGCGCGGTGCCGCTGCCCCCGCACCACGACGTCCTGCTGGCCAGCGACCCCCTGGACGGCGGCACGCTGCCCGCCGACACGGCAGTGTGGCTCTCGTGACCGCCGACCCGATCCCGCTGCCGGAGTACCCGCGCCCCCAGCTCGTCCGTGACAGCTACGTCAACCTCAACGGCCGCTGGCGGTACGCGATCAACGACGGCTCGCGGCCGGAGACCCACGACGGCGACATCCTCGTGCCGTACTCGCCGGAGGCGCCGCTGTCGGGGGTGGGCCGGCAGCTGCAGCCGGGGGAGACGCTGTGGTACCGCCGCTCGTTCGAGGCGCCTCCCGGGCCCGCCGACGGCCGGGTGATCCTGCACTTCGGCGCGGTGGACCAGACCTGCCGGGTGTGGGTCAACGACGTCGAGGTCGGCGGCCACAGCGGCGGCTACCTGCCGTTCTCCTTCGACGTCACCGACGCCCTGACCGAGGGCGCCAACACCCTCGACGTGGCCGTGCGGGACGACACCGACACCGGGTGGCAGTCGCGCGGCAAGCAGCGGCTGCGCCGCGGCGGCATCTGGTACACCGCCCAGTCGGGCATCTGGCAGACGGTCTGGGCCGAGCGCGTGCCCGCCCTGCACGTGGAACGGCTCACGCTGACGCCCGTGCTCGCCGAGGAGTGCGTCGAGGTGACCGTGCACGCCGCGAGCGGCGAGGCCGAGGTGGAGATCCTCGCCGGCGGGCAGGTGGCGGCCCGCGCCACCGTCCCGGCCGGGCGGCCGGTGCGCGTCCCGCTGCCCGGCGCCCGCCCGTGGAGCCCCGAGGACCCCTTCCTGTACGACGTGACCGTCTCGCTCGGCGACGACCGCGTCCGCGGCTACGTCGGCATGCGCTCCTTCTCCGTCGGCCCCGACGCCGAGGGCGTGCCCAGGCTGCTGCTGAACGGCCGGCCGTACTTCCACGCCGGCATCCTCGACCAGGGCTACTGGCCGGACGGCCTGTACACGCCGCCCTCGGACGAGGCCATGGTCGACGACATCGTCATGATGAAACGGCTCGGCTTCACCATGCTGCGCAAGCACATCAAGATCGAGCCGCTGCGCTGGTACCACCACTGCGACCGGCTCGGCATGCTCGTCTGGCAGGACCTGGTCAACGGCGGCGAGAGCTACCGGCCGCTGGTCATCACCACCCCGGCGCTGCTGCCGCTGCGCCTGGACGACCGCCGCCACCACCGCTTCGGCCGGGCCGACGCCGAAGGTCGGGCCGCGTTCGAGGCCGAGCTGCGCGAGACCGTCGAGCACCTGCGCAACGTGGTGAGCCTGGCGGTCTGGGTGCCGTTCAACGAGGGCTGGGGCCAGTTCGACGCCGCCCGGATCGCCGCCGAGCTGGCCCGCCTCGACCCCACCCGCACGATCGACCACGCCAGCGGCTGGCACGACCAGCGCGCGGGCGACCTGCTCAGCCTGCACGTGTACTTCCGCCGCTTCCGCCCGCCCCGCCCGGACGGCCGCGTCCTGGTGCTGTCGGAGTACGGTGGCTACAGCCTGCCCGTCGAGGGGCACACCTGGGGCGAGAAGGAGTTCGGCTACCGGCGTCACCGCACGGCCGAGGAGCTGGGCGCGGCGTTCGTCCGGCTGCACGAGGAGCAGATCGTCCCGGCCATCGCCAAGGGCCTGAGCGCCACCGTCTACACCCAGCTCTCCGACGTCGAGGACGAGCTGAACGGCCTGCTCACCTACGACAGGGCCGAGCTCAAGCTGCCCGCCGACCTCGTCCGCTCCGTCACCAGGAGGCTCGCCTTCCATGACCACCCATGAACGGGAGATCACCGCTCCGACCGACCTGTGCCTGCCCGGCGGGCGGCTGAACCCCGCCGCGGTCGGCTGGACCCGCACGCCGCTGCACCGGGCCGTCCTGCGCGGCTGGGGGCGCCGTAAGCGCTGGGAGTACTGGGGCGTCGTCACCCCCTCCCACATCATCGGCCTGGTGGCCTCCTCGCTGGACTACGCCGGGGTGCACGGCCTCTACGTGCTCGACCGGGCCACCGGCGTGGAGTTCGCCAAGGACGTGGTGGTGCCGCTGGCCCGCGGCGCCGTCTTCCCCGACCGCAGCGGCGCCGGGACGGTGTCCGTGCGCGGCGCCGGGCTGGAGATCGACATCCGGCAGGACCCGGAAGGCACCGTGATCCGCGCCGCCGCCCCCGACGTGCGCCTCGACCTGGAGGTGCCGCTGCCGGAAGGGCACGAGTCGCTCGGCGTCGTGGTGCCCTGGGGGCCCGACCGGTTCCAGTACACGGTCAAGGACGTCGGCCGCCCGGCGCGCGGCCGGCTGCGGCTCGGGACGAAGGAGTTCGCCATCGACGACGCGGACTCCTTCGCCGTGCTCGACCACGGCCGGGGGAAGTGGCCGTACGCGGTCACCTGGAACTGGGCGGCCGGTAGCGGGCCCGGCAGGGCCGTCCAGCTCGGCGGCAAGTGGACCGAGGGCACCGGCGTCACCGAGAACGCCCTGTTCACCGGCGGCCGGCTGCACAAGATCGGTGACGAGCTGGAGTGGACCTACGACCGCGGCGACTGGCTGCGCCCGTGGCGGATCACCGGCCCGCGGGTCGAGGTGGAGTTCCGGCCCTTCCACGAGAAGGTGGCCCGTACCCAGCTCGTCGTGGTGGGCAGCGAGACCCACCAGTGCTTCGGCCACTTCTCCGGCCGCGTCCAGGACGACGACGGCGTGTGGGTGGACCTCGACGGCCTGACCGGCTGGGCCGAGGAGGCCCGCAACCGCTGGTAGCCGTCGCGGGCACAGCAAAACCCCCGGGCGTCGCCCGGGGGTTTTCACCGTGAGAAGTGGTCAGGCGCTCTTGCGTCGCTGGGCGCGCAAGACCGCGAGTCTCTCGTTGAGCACCTCTTCCAGGTCCTCGATGGACCGCCGCTCCAGCAGCATGTCCCAGTGGGTCCGTGGGGGCTTGGTCTTCTTCGACTCCGGCTGCTCACCGTCGACCCGCACCGCGGTCGCGCCGCACATGCGGCACTCCCAGGTCGCGGGGATCTCGGCCTCGGCGGCAAGCGGAACCTCGAAGCGATGGCCCTTAGGACAGGTGTAGGACACCTCCTGGCGTGGGGCCAGATCCGTGTTACGGTCGTTCTCGTAGCTGGTTGCCCCGAGCCGGGTGCCACGAAGCGCGCGCTCGCCCATGTCTAAATGCCTCCTACAGGGCCCCCATACGTGGGGGGTCTGTCTCCCACGGTGTCTAACGCTTGGTACCGTGATGGGATTCCCACCCGCGGGGTGATCCAATCGCGCTTGGGGCCTCGGTTATTCGAGCCCGCTCTTACGGGGGCCGCGTCCTCAGGCCGCGGAGGCCGTCCGCGGGGCTCTGAGCAGGCTCGCCGCCAGCCACAACCCGCCGATCATGATGAGCGCGCCGTGCGCGATCCGCAGCGGGTACGGGCTGAAGAACTGCGGGATGAACAGCGCCAGGCCCAGCGCGAGCGCCGTCCCGGCTCCCTTGGGCAGGGTTCCCGAGCGCCACACGGCCACGGCCGCCATCACCCCGCCGACGCCCATCAGCGCCAGCCCGGCGGCGAACATGGTGATCGCGAGCGGGTTGTAGCGGAACAGGGTGGCCAGCTCCATCAGCGCGGGCGCGCCGTCGCGCAGGGAACGTTCGGCTATGACATGCAGGCCGAAGTCCTCTGCGCCGTAGTAGGGGAGCGTCAGGCCGGCGCCGGTCCAGGTCACCGCGGCCGCGCGCAGGGACAGGCGGTCGCCGAGCACCTTGTGCAGCCCGAGAGCGCCCAGGCCGAGCAGCACGAACCCGAGCATCGCGGCCAGGTGGCCGGCGACCCACTCGGGCGAGGCCATGGCGGCGGCGTCGTCGGTGGACGGCCGCACCACCGGATACACGAACAGCAGGACGCCGGTGAGGGCGAAGGCGGCGGAGGTGAGGCGGGGGGAGGTCATCAATGCTCCTTGAGGAGGGCGTTGCTCTTTGATGAGAGCAATGCTCTCGTGACGGGGTCCCCGTGTCAAGAGCACTGCTCTCTGTTCAGAGCGTCGCCTACCTCCGTGCATGTCAGGCCAGGAGCGGCACCAGCGTCCGGTCGCCGAGGCGGGTCATCGCCGCCAGCGGCGCGGAGGCCGCCCCCACCAGCAGCGGAAGGCCGGGCTTGCCCTTGTCCCTGGCGAGGCGGGGGCCCAGGGCGGCCATCAGCGCGGTCAGTCCGGGCAGGGGCCTGATCCACATCGTGATCTCCCGTACCAGGCCGTCCTCGTCCAGTTCGAGCTGGGCGACCTCGTTCAGCGGCTGGCGGCCGACCCGGGCGGTCGCGGTGAGCATGCGGGTGCGGGCGTCCCCGAGGTCGCTCTGGTAGCGCAGGTCCGACAGCACGTCGAAGACGGCCTCGAACAGCGTCCCCACCTGCTTCAGTCCGTTGAATCCGGCTCGGTAGCTCAGCGGGGAGTGGAACACCACGTCGTCGGCGAGCGTGGCCTTGAGCGCTTCGACGTCATGTGCCTCGCCGGCCTGGCGGTAGGCGGCGGCGGGTGAGTCCTGAATGTGAACTGTCATGGGTTCACTTTATCCACCCACTATCGTGGGTGCATGAACAGGTTCGGTGAGATGCACTGCTCCATCGCCCAGGCCGTCGGCGTCATCGGCGAGCCCTGGACGCCGCTGATCCTGCGCGACCTGTTCCTGGGCCTGCGCAGGTTCGACGACCTCGCCGAGGACTTGGGCATCTCGCGCAACCTGCTGGCCCGCCGGCTCGACCATCTCGTCGCCACGGGGGTCGTGGAGAAGCGGCCCTACCAGGAGCGTCCGGTGCGGCACGAGTACCTGCTGACCGAGGCCGGCCGTGACGTCGTGCCCGCGCTGCTGACCCTCATGGCCTGGGGCGACCGCTGGTCCACCCCGCCCGGCGGGCCGCCCGCGCTGCTGGTCCACTCCTGCGGGCGGGAGTTCACGCCGGTCGTCACCTGCCCCCACTGCGGCGGCGAGGCCACCGCCGAGACCGTGCTGCCGCTGCCCGGCCCGGGAGCCGCCCGGGGGCCGGGCACCATGGTCCTGGCCGCCGATCTGTGACGTCCCGTGTTTGACGCGCGACCCTTCGTGAGAGGACTCTCATCGCCCGCTCACGGCCGCCCCACGGCGGCCCCGCAGGCTGAGGGGACCGCGACGTCGATCAGGAGGCGTAGATGGATCTCATGCCACGGTGGCCGGCGTTGGCCGCCGCGCTCGCGTTCGTCCTCGGCGGGGGAGGGATGGTCCTTCCCGCCCAGGCGGCGGCCGGGCCTTCCGCGGCCCTCGTCCTGGCCGCCGCCTACGACGACGAGGGCGACGACGACGATGACGATGACGATGACGAGGCCGCCCCTCGGTCCGGACGGGGCGAACCGGCCAGGAGGCAGGCGCACGCCCCACGGGGCGACGACGACGTCGAGGGCATCCCCGGCCTGGAGGCGCGCGACCCCCGGCCCCACGACCCCGTCAGCGGCCCGGCGGAGGCCCCCGGGCAGGCCGAGATCCGGCTGGAGAGCGGCACCACGACCGGCGGCGGGCACGTCGGCCCGATGGTGCTGCTGGCCATCCTCGGCACCGGCGCCCTGGTGGGCACCTCGTACTGGCTCTCGCGCCGCTACGGCCCCTGACGGGGGTCAGATCCGGGAGGGGACCTCGTTGCCTGCCGCCCTGATGGCCTTGGGCAGGTTCGTCAGGGCGAGCAGCACGAAGCCCGCCACGAAGAATATGATCATGGACACGATGGCGATCCGGTAGCTGTTGGTGACCTGCAGCGCGATCGTCACGGTCAGCGACCCGATGAACGCCGACCCCTTGTCGCTGATCTGCAGCAGGCTGAAGTACTCCGCCTCCCGCCCCTTCGGGATCACCTGCGAGAACAGCGACCGCGACAACGCCTGCGTGCCGCCCAGCACGATCGCGATGGCGAAGGCCATCAGGTAGAACTGCAGCGCCTGCCCCTCGCCGACGAACATCGCCACCACCACGATCGCCGTCCACACCACCAGGCTGGCCAGCACCGTGCGCTTGGTGCCGAAGCCGCGCGCCAGCCACCCCAGCAGCAGCGCCCCGAAGAACGCCACGAACTGCACCATCAGGATCGCCGTGATCTGCACGGTCTTGTCCAGCTTGAGCGCCTCGGAGGCGAACGCCGCGCTGTTGCCGATGACCGTCTGCACGCCGTCGTTGTAGACCAGGTAGGCCACCAGGAACAGCAGCGTCAGCGGGTAACGCCGCAGCTCGGCCAGCGTACGGCCGAGCTGGCGGAAGCTGCCGCCCACCGAGCGCAGCGTCGTGGTCTCGTGCGCCGCCACCGGACGGTTGCGCAGCCGCAGCAGCGGGATGACCGTGAAGGTGGCCCACCACAGCCCGGCCGACATCATGCTGATGCGCACCGCCATGCCCTCGCTCAGCCCGAGGCTGTCGTGCTGCAGGAACAGCGCCAGGTTGAGCAGGAGCAGCAGCCCGCCGCCGAGGTAGCCGATCGCCCAGCCGCGCGAGGAGACCCCGTCGCGCTCCTCGGGGGTGGAGATCTGCGGCAGGAAGGAGTCGTAGACCACCACCGAGGAGCCGTAGGCCAGGTTGGCCACCACGAACAGCACGCCGCCCAGCAGGTAGCGGTCGCCCTCGACGAAGTACAGGCACATGGCGGCCAGCGCGCCGACGTAGGCGAACCCGCCGAGCAGCTCCCGCTTGCGGCCGGTGTGGTCGGCCAGCGCGCCCACGATGGGCAGGAACACGATCTGCAGGAAGACCGCCACCGTCAGCGTCAGCCCGAAGAAGGCCGCGGGCCTGATGTCGGCGCCGAGCACGTCGACGTACCCCAGGCCGGGGTGGCGCAGGACCAGCGTGTCGAACTGGGACACGCACGTGTCGGAGGCCAGCGCCGGGAAGTCCTTGGCGCAGGCGGCGGTCTTGGCGACCGGGATCAGGTACGGGCCCAGGAAGACCGAGATGACCGTGGTGTAGAAGGCCGAGTTGGCCCAGTCGTAGAAGTACCAGCCGCGCTGTTCGCGGCGGCGGGCCGCGGGGGAGTCGTCGAGCTCCGCGGGGGATGCGGTGGAGGCCATGGTGTCGTGTCGCTCCTCTGCGGCCGGGCGGCCGGCGGGCCTCGCGCTGCCCGGCAACGGGGGGTGGGGTCAAGCCTGACGAAGTGGCTGTCTTCGCAGGTCGTGGGTCACATCCACGTGTCGTGCCCATGACCTTACAGTGATCACCTCATGAGAGGAAGGTCACGACCGCCGGGCCGCTCAGGCCGCCATGCCGCGCGGGTGCCACAGGCCCCTGCGGTCGAGGACGTCGCGCAGGCCGGTGACGTTGTCGGTCATGATGCCGTCGACGCCGAGGTCGAGCAGGTGCTCCATGCTGACGGTGTCGTTGATCGTCCACACGTGCACCTGCATGCCGATGGCGTGGGCGGTGCGGACCAGGCGGCGGGTGGTGACGCGCAGGCCGCGGAAGCCGACCGGCACCTGCGCGCACGGGATGCCGGAGCGCGACAGACGGGCCAGCAGGCGGCCGTAGCCGGAGGTGGTGGCGGCGGCCCGCAGCGCGGCCACGCCGCGCGGCCCGAGCGCCGAGCACACCTCCCGGCCCAGCGCGGCCCTGGCCATGACCAGGCGCTCGTCGGAGAAGGAGGTCAGGCAGACGCGGTCGTAGGCGTTGGTGCGGCGGATCACCTCGGCCAGCGGCGCGATGGCCGCGGCCTCCTTGACGTCGATGTTGAAGCGCACCTGCGGCCAGGTGCCGAGCAGGTCCTCCAGCAGCGGGATCTCGTGCACGCCGGCGATGCGGGCCTGCCGGACCTCCCGGTAGGGCTGCTCGGAGATGCGGCCCCGCCGGTCGGTCACCCGGTCGAGGGTGTGGTCGTGGAAGGCCAGCAGCACGCCGTCGGCGGTGGCGTGCGCGTCGGTCTCCAGGTAGTCGTAGCCGAGCGCGACCGCGCGTTCGAAGGCCGCGAAGGAGTTCTCGGCGCCCTCCAGCGCGCCTCCGCGGTGGGCGAAGGCGAGCGGGCCCGGATGGTCGAGAAAGGCGAAACGACGGCTGAGCACGACCGGGGTGTCCCTTCCGGAGCTGGATGGTTCGGTCACGGTTCGGGAAGATTCTCCCACTCCTGGCGGCGGGCCTCGGCCAGCGCGATGGCCGCGGCGACCGACACGTTGAACGAGCCGACCCGCCCGACCTGCGGGATGTAGCAGACGCCGTCGACGGCCTCCAGCAGGGCGGGGGAGCAGCCGTGGTCCTCGCTGCCGACCACCAGGCACACGTCGCGGGCCAGGTCGGCGCGGTGCAGCGGCAGGGCCTCGCCGGTCAGCTCGATGGCCAGCACGGTGTAGCCGTCCTCCTTGGCGGCCTTGACCGCGTCGGTGGCCGGGACCGGCTCGTGCCAGGTGACCAGGCGTTCGGTGCCGAGCGCCGTCTTGCCCGCCTTGGGGTTGGTGGGGGGCGTGGCGTTGCCCGCCAGCCAGATCTGGTCGACGCCGAACGCCGCGGCGCTGCGGAAGATCGAGCCGACGTTGAACGGGCCCGTCACCGACTCGAGGATCAGCGCGAGCCGGTTGTCGGTGTTCCTGCGCCAGGTGCGGTTGAGCCGCTTGACGTCGGTGGGGCGCAGCTGCCTTCTCATCGGGCCACCTTCAATATGCGGTAGGCGGCTCGGGAGGCCTCTCGGGAGGCCTGCCAGCCCTGCTCGCCGAGCCAGCGCTGCAGGGAGTCCGAGCCGAGGTGTTTCTGGACGACCAGGTAGGCGACGCCGTCGGGCGTCAGCCGGGTGAGCCACCTGGTGAGCATCTCGTGCAGAGCCGGCTTGCCAATCCGGATGGCGGGATTGGACCAGATGGCCCGAAATTTCACGTCATCCGGCACTTCATCGACATGAACTGGTCTTACTTTGTAAAGGCGGGCGGCCTGGGCGTTCCGCTCGGTCAGCTCCAGGCTGCGCCGGTTCACGTCGACGGCCCACACCGTCGCCTCAGGGGCCCGCGAGGCCATCGTCAACGCGATGGGCCCGTAGCCGCACCCCAGGTCGAGCAGATCGCCCTCCTGCGGCGGCGGCGGGACGGACTCCAGCAGCGCGCGCGTGCCGACGTCGACCCGGTCGGGTGAGAACACGCCCCTGTCGGTCTCCAGCCGCAGATGCAGGTCGGGCAGGACCAGGTCGACCGTGCCCGGCCTGCTCGCGGTCTCGGGTTGTTCGGAGAAGTAGTGGGCCACGTGGGAAAACGTTACGGGATGCGCGTGCCGAACAAGACCGCGGCGCCGGCCACCAGCAGCCCGATCACGATCGCGGCCACGATGAACCACTGGGTGATCTCCTGGCTGACCAGCTTGAACCCGAGGGAGGTGCCGATCTGCTCGTAGACGTCGCGCAGTTCGCTGCCGGACTCGGCGGTGTAGGCGCGGCCGCTGGTGCCGTCGGACAGCGACTGCAACGTCTGCTTGTTGACCGGGACGTTCACGGGCCTGCCGTCGATGTCGACAGTGCCCTCCTGGGTGCCGTACGCGATGGTGGAGACCGGGACGCGGGCCTGCTGGGCGGCGTCGATGGCCTCGTTCACCGACCGGCCGGAGGTGTTGTCGCCGTCGGACAGCAGCACGATCGCGGCGGGCGGCGGGTCGGTGGCGGCCTGCTGGTCGAAGGAGCGCACCGAGTCGAGGGAGTTGAAGACGGCCTCGCCGATCGCGGTGCCGGGGCGGGTGGTCAGGTTGCCGATGGCGGTGACGACGGCCTGGTGGTCGGTGGTGGGGGAGATGACGACGTTGGCCGAGCGGGCGAAGGAGACCACGCCGACGTTGAAGCGGTCGGGCAGCTCCCGGGCGAATGCCTGGGCGGCGGCCTTGGCGGCGCTGATCCGGTTGGGCTGGACGTCGCCGGCGTCCATGGACAGGGAGACGTCGAGGGCGATCATGATGGTGGCCCGGTCGCGGGGGACGCGTACCTGGTCGGCGGGCTTGGCGGCGCCGACGACCAGCAGCGACATCATGACGAGGAACAGCGCGGGGGGCACGTGCCGGCGCCAGCTGGGCCCGGCGGGGGCGACGAGGTCGAGCAGCGCCAGGTTGGTGAAGCGCACGGTGTAGCGGCGGCGGGCGAACTGCGCCACGACGTATCCGGCCACCAGCAGCGCCACCAGCACGAGCAGCCACAACCAGCCGGGGGCGAGAAACGTCATACGGGTCTCCGGTGGGCGAGGTGGCTCATGCGGCGCTGGCGCAGGACGAACTGCGCCACGTCGAACACCCAGTCCCTGTCGGTCCGCAGCACCAGGTGGGCGATCCCGGCGCGGCGCAGGGCCAGCCGGGTGCCCTCACGCTGGAGGGCGGCGGCTTCTGCATATGCTTGCCGGACTTTGGGAGAAAGGTGCACTTCACGTACGTTCCCGGTCTCGGGATCGGTGAACGCCACCCGGCCGACGTCCGGCAGCTCCAGCTCGCGGGGGTCGATGACCTCCACGGCCAGCACCTGGTGGCGGGAGGCCAGCCGCCTGATCGGGCGCTCCCAGGGGCGTTCGGCGTCGGGGTCGAGCTCGGGCCGGGCGTCGAGGAAGTCGGAGACGACCAGGCGCAGGCCCCTGCGACGCCGGGTGGCCGCCAGCACGTCGATGCCCTCGGCCAGGTCGGGGGCGTCCGGCACGACCCGGCCGCGCGGGGCGTCCATGAGGGAGTTGAGCAGGCCGTACAGGGCCGGGCGGCCGGTGCGGGCGGGCATCCGGTGGATGTACTCCTCGTGCAGCACCAGCGCGCCGAACCGGTCGCCCATGCGGCTGGCCAGGAAGCCGATCGCGCCGACGGCGGCCACGACCAGGTCGCGCTTGTCGGTGTCGGCGGTGCCGAAGTCCATGCTGGCCGACAGGTCGGCCAGCGCCCACGTCTCCAGCTCCCTGTCGGCGATCAGGTCGCGGACGTGGGGGACGGTCGTGCGGGCGGTGACGGCCCAGTCCATGCGGCGCACGTCGTCCTCGCCGGGCACGTACAGGCGGCTGTCGCCGGCCTCGCTGCCGGTGCCGGGCAGCAGGCCCTGGTGGGCGCCGTGCAGCAGGCCGTCGAGCCGCCGGGTGACGGTCAGCTCCAGCCGCCGCAGCGCCTGCTCGGCGGTGTTCAACGGTTCTGGTTCCAGACGACGAGAGGCGGCGGCACGGCGTGCAGGATCTGCTTGACCACCTGCTCGGGATCGACGCCGTCGGCCAGCGCGTCGAAGGTCAGCATGAGCCGGTGGGACATGACGTCGACCGCCACGTCGCGCACGTCGTCGGGCAGCAGGTAGTCGCGGCCGCGCAGCAGGGCCAGCGCGCGCCCGGCCGAGACCAGGCCGAGCGTGGCGCGGGGGCTGACGCCGATCTCGATGGTCTCGGTCAGGTCGCCCAGCCCGTAGTCGGCGGGCGCGCGGGTGGACATGACCAGGCGCACCACGTAGTCGGCCACGAGCTGGTGCACCGAGACCTGCTCGGCGGCCTGCTGCAGGGCCAGCAGCCGGCCGGGGTCGAGCACGCGGTCGGCCACGGGCGGCGTGACGCTCATGCGGTGGAGGATCTCCAGCTCCTCGTGCGCGCTGGGATGGGGCACCCGGACGCGGAACAGGAAGCGGTCGCGCTGCACCTCGGGCAGCGGGTAGACGCCCTCGGACTCGATCGGGTTCTGGGTGGCCAGCACGATGAACGGCCGGGGCAGCGGATGGGTGACGCCGGCCAGCGTGACCTGGCGCTCGGCCATCACCTCCAGCAGCGCGGACTGGACCTTGGCCGGGGCGCGGTTGATCTCGTCGGCCAGCAGGAAGTTGACGAACACCGGGCCGAGCTCGACGTCGAACTTCTCGTTGGAGGGGTGGAAGACGCGGGTGCCGACGATGTCGCTCGGCACGAGGTCGGGGGTGAACTGGATCCGGGCGAACGTGCCGCCCACGACGGTGGCCAGGGTGGCGGCGGCGAGGGTCTTGGCGACGCCCGGCACGCCTTCGAGCAGGCAGTGACCGCGGGCGAGCAGGGCCACGAGCAGCCGCTCGACCATGTGCTCCTGTCCCACGATGACACGCCGGACCTCGTCGAGACTTTGACGCAGCAGTGCCGCGTCGTTTCCGCCTGGCAACTCTTCGGCGACGCTCATGACGCCATTCCACCAAACGCGCCGCGAACGTGCACGACGCCACGTCTGTGCTTTCATGGCAAACGTGGCAAGTCCCCTGCAGTACGGTGATCCGCCCCGGCTGGGGCGCTACGTCGTGCAGGCCCGCCTGCACACGGCTCCGGCCGGGTTCGTCTACCTGGGCCAGGGGCCCGACGGGCGCGCGGTGTCGCTGGCCGTGCTCACGCGGGGCGCGGCCCTGGACGCCGCCGCGCGCGACCGGTTCATGACCGCGATCAAGGAGGCGTCGGGGCGTTCGGGCGGGCGCGGGTGGCTGGGGCTCGGCCGGGCGCGTGCGTCGGTGCTCGACGGGACGCCCGAGGTGCTCGACGTGCACGACGGGCCGGCGCCGTGGGTGGCGGTGCCGTACGCGCCGGGGCAGCCGGGGGCCGAACGCTTCCTGGACCCGGTCATGGTGGGCGGGACGTTCATCGGGCAGGCGCACGGGCCGGACTTCGTGCCGTACTGGCTGACCGACCGCGCGCCCGCGCTGCCGGGGCCGCTGCTGCGGCGGCTGCCGCTGACCGAGACGCGCCGGCGGGTGCTGCTGGCCGCGCTGGCGCTGGCGCTGCTGCTGGTGCTGGTCACGACGATCCTGCTGTTGCTGCTGTTCGGCAGGCGCGACAGCGAGCAGATGCCCCGGCAGCTCCCGCCGACGGTGTTCGTGCCCACACCGCCGCCCACTCCCGCCACGCCGGTGCCGGAGCCCTCGCCGTCGCAGTCCTCCTCGCCGACGCGTACCGGTCCCGGCACGCCGGGGCGGTCGCCGGGTGACGAACTGGGCGAGTCGCCGCTCTGAAATGCGGTTGAGCCTGACGTTACGTGAGGCTTTAGCGTCCGCGGCATGGAGTTCATCGTTCACGACACCCTCACGGCCATGGCCGACCTGCTCGCCCGGCCGCTCGCCGACCGGCCCGAGGCGCTGCGGGAGATGCTGGCGCCGATCCGGCCGGCGATCCCGATGCCCGGCGACATCGTCGACATCCACCACCAGGGCGGCGGCTTCCGCGTCGACGCCGACGACCCGCGCTACCTGCCCGCCGTACGGGCGATGATCGAGGCCGACGTGCTCGGCCAGGTGCGGCGGGAGCTGGAACGCGCCTCCCACGCGCTGAAGGAGGCCAGGCAGGCCTCTTCGCTGCAGGTGATGTTCGTGCTCGGCGACCCGGGCAACGAGCACCTGATGAAGGTCAGCGGCGGCTACTACGGGATGGGCGGCTCGCCCGGCTGGCTCTACCTGCTGGGCTGGCCGTCGGAGGAGGTCATCGGCAGGATCGCGCACTGCGCGGTGCACGAGTTCCACCACAACGTGCGTTACGCCAACGTCGAGTGGGACCCCGGGACGGTGACCGTGGGCGAGCACGTGGTGGCCGAGGGGCTGGCCGAGGCGTTCGTCCGGGAGCTGTCGGGGCCGCAGGCCATGGGCCCCTGGTCGCGGATGGTGACCGGGGCGGAGCTGGACCGCGCCCACGAGCTGATCATGGACGCGTTCGACGTGCGGGGCATGGGGAACACGCCGGCGTACGTGCTGGGCGACAGCGCCATGCGGCTCTTCGGGCAGCAGCCCCGCGGCATTCCCGACATGGCCGGTTACGCGGTGGGGCTGCGGCTGGTGGACCGGGCCCTGGCCGAGACCGGGCTGAGCGCCGCCGAGGCCACCCTGCTGCCGGCCGCGCGGCTGCTGGGCCGTTCTCAGCCGGGGGAGACGAATCCGGACTCGTAGGCGGCGATCACGGCCTGGGTGCGGTCGCGCGCGCCCAGCTTGGCCAGCACGTTGCCGACGTGCGTCTTGACGGTCTCCTGGCTGACGACCAGCTCGGCGGCGATCTCGGTGTTGGACATGCCCTTGGTCATCAGCCGCAGCACGTCGCCCTCGCGGCCGGTGAGCCGGTCGATGCCCGGCACGTGGCCGCGCGGGCGGCGTCCGGCCAGGGTGCGGATCGCGGCCGGGAACAGCAGCGACTCGCCGGCCGCCACCAGCCTGATCGCCTGGATCAGGTCGTCCGGCCTGGTGCGTTTGAGCAGGAAGCCGCTGGCGCCGGCGCGCAGGGCGTCGTAGACGTGGTCGTCGTTCTCGAACGTGGTCACGACCAGGACCTTGGGCGGGTCGTCGAGCTCCAGCAGCCGGCGGGTGGCCTGGATGCCGTCCACGGCGGGCATGCGGACGTCCATCAGCACGACGTCGGGGCGCTCGCGGCGCACGACCGGCAGGACCGCGGCGCCGTCTCCGGCCTCGCCGACCACCGCCAGGCCGGGCTCGGAGTCGATGATGACGCGCAGACCGGCGCGGATGAGGTCCTCGTCGTCGGCGATCACGACCTTGAGTGTCATGCGCACGACCTTAGAGGTGGCCGGCCCGGCCGGGGGTTGCGGGTGTCACGGGCTCGGCCGTAGCGGGAGGCGGACCGACACCGTCCAGCCGCCTTCGTCGGGGCCGGTGCGCAGGTCGCCGCGGAGCAGGCGCACGCGTTCGCGCATGCCGTCCACGCCCCGGCCGCCGCCCCGGGGGCGGCGCCCGCCGCGTCCCGAGCCGGGGTTGCTGACCTCCAGCCGCAGGTCGTCCCCCTGGACGGCGGCGGCCAGCCGTACCGGGCCGCCGCCGTGCCTGATCGCGTTGGTGAGCGCCTCCTGCACGATGCGGTACGCCTCCCTGGAGACCACGGCCGGCACCCCGGACAGGTCGCCCACCTCCTGCCACACGTCGGCGCCGGAGGCGGCCACCAGCGCGCCGAGGTCGGCCAGCGTCGCCTGCGGCGCCCGCCGCGCCTCCACCTCCTGGCCGTCCTCATGGTGGCTCTCACGGCGGTCCTCGCGCAGGACGCCGAGCACGTGGTCGAGGTCCTCCAGCGCGGCGCGCGCCGACTGCTCGATGGCCGCCAGGGCGGTCCTGGCGGTGGCCGGGTCGCGGTCGAGCACGCGTCCGGCCGCGGCGGCCTGCAGGGTGACGACGCTGAGCGCGTGCCCGACCGAGTCGTGCAGCTCGCGGGCCAGCCGGTTGCGTTCGGCCAGCGTACGGGCGTGCTCCTCGGCGGCGGCGAGCCGTTCGGCGGGGGTGGGGCCGAGCAGCGGGGGAGCCAGGGCGGCCAGCAACGCGCCCGCGCCCGCCGCGCCCGCCACCAGCAGCGCCAGCGCCGCCACGCCCGCCGCCGCCCACAGCAGGGACGGCCACCCCGGCTCGGCCGTCAGGCCCAGCACCGGCATCGGCTCCCCGACGAACGGCAACGCCAGCGTGAACGCCGTGAACGGCACCACGGCCAGCGTGAACCCGCTCACCACGCCGCCGACCGCCAGATGCAACGTGAACCACGCCGCGGTGCGCCGCCGCTCCTGCCAGGACCTGCGGGCCTGCCGCGGCGGCGTCTCCACGCGCGCCCCGAGCAGCCCCTGGGCGGCGTTCACCTCCAGGCCGCGCACCGGCAGGAACAGCCCGGTCACCGCCACCACCGGCAGCACCGCGACGAACACCCCGATCTGGATCGGCATCAGCAGGTCGGCCGACACCCCGCTCCACACCCCGGCGACCAGCACCCCGGCCATCATGTACGGCATCAGCAGCGCGCCGCCCAGGATGAGGCATGCCCATCGGCGGGGGAGGTTCCTTCTCACACCCGGGATTGTATGTCGATGCTTTTTCGCGCTGGGAGTAATGCGCCGTGAGTGAAATGCGCCCCCAGCGAAAAAGGGCCGGAATTCGCCGTCGCCGGGTCTAGCGTTTTTCCCGGAATTAGTTTCGACAGAAAGGCGACGTCAATGACGGAGACCCAGCGCGCGGCCTGGCCTGAACAGCTCAGTCAGCGCCTGCTGAAGGAACGCATCGTGGTTCTCGGCCAGGAGGTCGACGACGAGATTTGCAACCGGCTCTGTGGCGAGCTGCTTTTGCTGGCGGCCGAAGACCCCAAGCGGGACATAACCCTGTACATCAATTCTCCGGGCGGCTCGGTGACGGCCGGCATGGCGCTCTACGACATGATGCAGTTCGTCCCGTGCGACGTGGCGACGGTGGCGATGGGCTTCGCCGCCTCCATGGGCCAGCTGCTGCTGACCGCGGGCGCGCCGGGCAAGCGCTACGCCCTGCCCAACGCCCGCGTCGTCATGCACCAGCCGCTGGGCGGCATCGGCGGCTCGGCCAGCGACATCCAGATCCAGGCCGACAACATGCTCTACACCAAGCGCAGGATGGCCGAGATCATCGCCCACCACACGGGCCAGCCGCTGGAGCGCATCCAGGCCGACTCCGACCGCGACCGGTGGTTCACCGCCAAGGAGGCGCTGGAGTACGGGTTCGTCGACCACATCGCCGAAGGGATGAACTGACCATGAGCGGTCGTTACGTGCTGCCCTCCTTCACCGAGCGCACCTCGTACGGGGTGCGGGAGATGAACCCGTACAACAAGCTGTTCGAGGACCGGGTGGTGTTCATCGGGGCCCCGATCGACGACACGGTGGCCAACGACGTGATGGCCCAGCTCCTCACGCTGGAGTCGCTCGATCCCGATCAGGACATCAACATGTACATCAACTCGCCGGGCGGGTCGTTCACGGCGATGACGGCCATCTACGACACGATGCAGTTCGTCCGGCCGGAGATCCACACGGTCTGCATCGGCGAGGCGTCGTCGGCGGCGGCCGTCCTGCTGGCGGCGGGCACGCCGGGCAAGCGGGCGGCCCTGCCGCACGCGCGCGTCCTGCTCCACCAGCCGGCCACCGAGGGCGGCCGGGGGCAGTCGAGCGACCTGGAGATCCACGCCAGGGAGATCGTGCGGATGCGCGACCAGCAGGAGGAGATCCTGGCCCGCCACACCGGGCGCGGGGTGCTGGAGATCAGGAAGGACATCGAGCGCGACCGCATCTTCACCGCGGAGCAGGCGCGCAGCTACCGGCTGATCGACGACATCTACGCCTCCAGGAAGCGCTCCCTGGTGCCCGCCCGCTGATCGCGGGGGCTCTGCCGGCGGGCTGCCCGCCCTTGCCGCCTCTGCCGTACGGCACGGGTGTCAAGGTCGCGCGGCCCGCCGGTCTTCGTCCGCGCGAGGTGAGCCGGACCTCGGGGGCCGCTCAGTCACGCGGTCCGCCGGAAGCCGGGCGTGTCCTCGTCGCTCATGCCTGCGGTGGGTAGACGGTGTGGACGAGGTCGCGCAGGAAGGCGTCGAGGTTGTCGAGGCCGTAGTCGGCCAGGGCTTCGGGGTCCCCGCAACCTCTTCCTCCGCCTCCTGGCCACCTGACCTCCTCGCCGCCGACCTCGTTCGGCTCCGGGGCGGTTGTCCGGCTGCGGCTGTCGCGGCCCTGTCCCGCTGTCGTCCCGCTGCCGTTGTGGCATGGCGATCGGGTGGGGGTGCGGTGGTGGGTGGGGGAGGGGTTGTAGTCTTCTGGGCGTTTCTTGGGGGAAATGGGGGGTTGGCGTGCCGCTGGAGCAGGTTGTGGTTTTGCTGGCGGCGGCGGCCGGCGCCGGGTGGGTGGACGCCGTCGTCGGCGGTGGCGGACTGGTGCAACTGCCGGCGTTGCTGATGACCGGCATGCCGCCCGTCCAGGCCATGGCGACCAACAAGTTCTCCTCGGTGTTCGGCACGGCCTCCGCAGCGGTGGCGTACGCGCGTTCCACCAAGACCGACCGTCAGGTGGCGTTGCCGGGGGCGGCGCTGGCCGTGGTGAGCGCCGGGCTGGGCGCATGGGCGGCCGCGGCGATCTCGGCCGACGTGTTGCGCCCGGTCGTGATGGTGGTGCTGCTCGGCGTGGCGGCGTTCGTCACGTTGCGTCCTTCGATGGGCGCGCTGCCGCAGCCGCATCTGCGGACGAACGCCCGGGTGGTGACGGCCGTGGCCGTGGCGGGCGTGGGCATCGCCTTCTACGACGGCATCATGGGGCCGGGCACCGGCACGTTCCTCATCATCGCCTTCACCACCATCCTCGGCCTGGACTTCGTCTCCGCCTCCGCCTCAGCGAAGATCATCAACGTGGGCACGAACCTCGGGGCGCTGGCGGTGTTCGGGCTGCAGGGGCACGTGCAGTGGGCGCTCGGGCTCGGCATGGCGCTGTGCAACGTGGCGGGCGCCCAGCTCGGCGCCAGGATGGCGATCAGGCGCGGCACGGCGTTCGTCCGGGTCGTGCTGTTGTGCGTGGTGGTGGCGATGGTGGTCAGGCTCGGCTGGCAGCAGTTCGGCTGACCTCCGCCACGCCGCCACCGCGAGAGGCGGCCAGGGATCAGGCGGCCGGTGCGTGAACACGCAGCGCGGTCAGGCGGGCTCGGGGGTGCGCAGGGCGGGGGCCGTGATCGCGACGAACGCCGCCATCAGCGCCGGTACGGCCAGCGCCCGCGGCAACCCCGCGAGCTGGGCCACCCCTCCGATGATCACCGGCCCCGACAGGAACCCCAGGTAACCGATGGACGCCACCCGCGCCAGCGCCCGTCCCGCGAAGGCCGGGTCCCGGTGCCCCGCGGCCGAGAACACCTGCGGCACGATGCACGACAACCCCGCCCCGAAGCAGCCGAACCCGACCACCCCGGCCACCGGCCCCCCGCCGAGCAGCGCCAGCCCGAGCCCCGCCGCCGCCAGCAGCCCGCAGCACCGCACCAGCGCCACAGGCCCGAACCGGGCGGCCAGCCGATCCCCCGCCAGCCGTCCCGCGGTCATCATGATCGAGAACGCGGCGTATCCGGCGGCGGCGAACCCCGCCGAGGAGGCCAGGTTCTCGCGCAGGTAGACCGAGCTCCAGTCGGCCGCCGCCCCCTCGCCCACCAGGCAGCAGAAGGCCAGCACGCCGAGGAACAGGATGCCCTTGGGCCGGCCTGACCCCGTGCCGCGGGCCGGAAGGGGAGCGGGCACCGACCGCAGCGCCCACCGCCACGCCCACACCGCCAGCACGACGATCACCGCCCCCACGCATCCGAACGTCACCGACGGCGGCAGCCCGGCCTGCGCGAACGCCCCGCCCGTCGTGGCCCCGACGAACCCTCCGATGCTGTAGACGGCGTGGAAGGACGACATGACCGGCCGCCCGTAGGCGCGTTCCACCTCGACGGCGTTGGCGTTCATGGACACGTCCAGGATGCCGTGGACGACGCCGAAGACCAGCAGCGCGGCGGCCAGCAGGCCCAGGTTCGGGGCACGGGCGGGCGGCACCAGCACCACGCCCTGGAGCAGGGCGGCCGGGATCATGACGCGGCTGCTGCCGTAGCGGTCCACCAGGCGGCCGACGGTCGTCATGCCCGCGACGGCGCCCGCGGCGATGGCCAGCAGCGCCAGGCTGAGCCGTCCCGCGTCGAGGCCGAGGCCCTCCTTGATGGCGGGGATGCGGGCCGTCCAGGTGCCGATGGCCATGCCGGCCAGGAAGAACAGCAGGTAGACGGCCGTCCGTTCGCGTCTCACCGGGCCTCCTTGACGCTCACCCCGGCCGCGACGAGCGCGTCACGCTGTTCGGGCGGCACACCCTCGTCGGTCACCACGACGTCCAGGCGGGAGATCGGGCAGACCGCGCCGAAGGCCGTACGGGAGAACTTGCCCGAGTCGCAGGCCACGATCACCCGCCGGGCGGCGGCGATGGCCGCCCGCTTGACCGCGACCTCGGGAAGGTCGTGCGCGGTCAGGCCGTGCTCGGCCGACAGCCCGCAGCAGCCGATCACCGCGGTGTCGAAGCGCAGCGCCGCGATGGAGCTCTCGGCGAGCGGGCCCATGACGTTCAGCTCGCCCTTGCGGACCTCGCCGCCGGGCAGGACCAGGCGCACCCGCGGCGCGGCGGCCAGCAGCGAGACCGCCTGCAACGCCAGCGGCAGCACGGTCAGCCGCCGTCCGGTCAGGGCGCGGGCCACCTCCAGCACGGTGGTGCCGCCGTCCAGCACGACCGCCTCCCCATCGGCGATCAGGGCCGCGACCTGGAGGCCGATCCGCCTCTTGGCCTCCACCGCCTCCCGCTCGCGCACCCCGAACGGCGGCTCCTCGCCGCGCAGCAGCAGGGACAGCGCCCCGCCCCTGACCCGGCGGACCACGCCCTGCTGGGCCAGCTCGTCCAGGTCGCGCCGGATCGTCATCTCCGACACGCCGTGTTCCTCGGCCAGCTCGGCCACCGAGACGCTGTCGTGGGCGCGCAGGGCGTTCATGATGGCTGTCAAACGTTCCACGTGTTCATACAAACACGGAGAATGTGCGCAATACAATGACGGATATGCGCGCCAGCCGTCTGCTCTCCCTCCTCCTGCTGCTGCAGGCGCGCGGCCGCATGACCGCGCCCGAGCTGGCCGCCGAGCTGGAGGTGTCGATCCGCACGGTCTACCGCGACGTGGAGGCCCTGTCGGCGGCCGGCGTCCCGGTGTACGCCGACCGCGGACCGGCGGGCGGCTACCAGCTCCTGGACGGCTACCGCACCCGCCTCACCGGGCTGACGGCCGAGGAGGCGTCCTCGCTGTTCCTGGCCGGGCTGCCGGGGCCCGCCGCCGAGCTGGGGCTGGGCGAGGTCGCGGCCGCCGCAGAGCTGAAGCTGCTGGCCGCGCTGCCGCCCGAGCCGCGCTCGCACGCCTCCCGGATGCGCGAGCGTTTCCTGCTGGACGTGCCCGGCTGGTACCGCTCGGCCGACGACGTGCCGCACCTGAGCGACGTGGCCGACGGGGTGTGGGAGCGGCGGCCGCTGCGCATGACCTACCGCCGGTGGGGCCAGCAGGTGGTCGACCGGGTGATCCACCCGTACGGGCTGGTGCTCAAGGGCGGCTCGTGGTACCTCGTCGCCGCGCCGCCCGACGGCTCCCCGCGCACCTACCGGGTCTCGCGCATCCTGACCGTCGAGCAGCTTCCCGGCCGGTTCCTCAGGCCGGAAGACTTCGACCTGGCGGCGTTCTGGCGGGCGTACGCCAAGGAGTTCCGCGAGCGCATGTACACCGCCGAGGCCGTCATCAGGCTGGCTCCGGGCCGGGAGGACCTGCTGGCGTACACGATGGGGTCCGACGTCGTCGCCGCGGCGCTGGCCGCGGCGGGCGGGCCCGACCCCGAGGGGTGGCGGGTGCTCACCGTGCCGGTCGAGTCGCTCACGCACGCCCGCTGGCTGCTGCTGCGCATGGGCGCCGACGTCGAGGTGCTGGAGCCGGCCGAGCTGCGGGTGCTGATGGCCGAGGCGGTGGCCGGCCTCGGCAAGCTGTACGGATGACGCCCTCCGCAAGCTCTCCTGATAAATCAGCGGAAAACCCGGCGCCTTCTCTGTCAGCATGCCGACCATGTACCTTCTGGCTTTCGTCGGCGCTTGCTTCCTGGTGGCCATGGTCCCCGGCGTGAGCACCGCCATCATCCTGCGTCAGACGCTCCGCTCCGGCCGCGGCTCCGGCCTGGCGGCCACCCTGGGCAACGAGACCGGCATCCTGCTGTGGGCGCTGGCCGCCGCGTTCGGCCTGTCGGCGCTGCTGGTGGCCTCGCAGGTCGCCTACGACGTCATGCGCGTGACGGGCGCCGTCGTGCTGGTCGTCATGGGCGTCCAGGCGCTGTGGCAGGCGCGCAAGGGGTCGCCGCCGGCGGAGGGCGAGGCGGTGGCCGGGCTGCGCGGGTCGTACCTGTCGGGGCTGGGCACCTGCCTGGCCAACCCCAAGGCCGCGGTGTTCGCGATGTCGTTCCTGCCGCAGTTCGTGCCGTCCGGGCAGAACGTGCCCCTGACGCTGGTGACCCTCGCCGTCGTGTGGGTGCTGGTGGACACCGTCTGGTACGGCCTGCTCATCTGGACGGTCGCCAAGGCCAAGGACTTCCTGGGCCGCCCGGCCGTCAGGCGCCGCCTGGAGCAGATCTCCGGCGTCGTGCTCATCGGCCTGGGCGTGCGCCTGGTCCTGGACGCACGATGACCCACTGAGACCCACTGAGACCCACTGAGCGGACGGGAGATCGTGGACTACCTTTAGGGCATGACCAACGACCTGGCGTCCCTGATGAGGCAGGCGCAGGACGACGACCCGCTGCTCGCCCTGCACGCCACCACCGCCCTGCGGCGCGAGATCGAGCGCCTGGAGGCCGTCCAGGTGCGGCGGGCCCGGGTGGCGGGCCTGCCCTGGGCGCAGATCGCCGACGCGATCGGCGTCAGCAAGCAGGCCGTGCACAAGAAGTACGGCCGGCGCTGATCACCCCCGCGGCCACCGTGCGGCGAACCAGCCCAGCACGAGGTTCCAGGAGTAGCCGCGGCGGATGCGCCCGGCCACCTCGGGCGGCAGGGTGTTCAGGCCGCGGTGTTCGAGCAGCACCTCGGTGCCGTCCTCGACCGCGGTGAAGGCCACCTCGATCTCCATCCGGCCGCCCGGGTTGAGCAGGTCGGCCCAGACCAGGCGGCGGGGCGGCTCCCAGCGCACGATCCGGCCCATGTCCGCGTGGCCGCCGTCGTCCCACAGCTCGCGCAGGTAGCCGTCCTGGAAGCGGATGGCCACCGCGCGGTCGGGGTCGACCCAGCTGTGGCGGCCGCGCACGTACCACTGGTCGATCTCGTCGGTGAACATGCGGAACGCGGTCGCCGGATCGACCGGCACGACGACCGCCGCCCGTACGGCGTTCACCGCTTGCGCTCCACATGGTCCTTGAACGAGCCGAGCTGCTCGGCCCAGAACGCCTGCACCTGGTCCAGCCACGCCTGCAGGGCCGCGAACGGCTCCTGGCGCAGGGTGTAGAGCCGCAGCCGGGCGTCGGTGCCCCCCGCCTCCGCCTGGACCAGGCCGCCGGCCCGCAGGACGCGCAGGTGCCTGCTGAGCGCGGGGGCGCTCATCTGCACGGCCTGGGCCAGCTCGCCGGCCGGGCGCGGGCCCTCGCGCAGCAGGTCGATCACCTTGCGTCTGGTCGGGTCGGCGAGGGCGGCCAGCGTGGCGTCCAGGTCGTTAACGTTATTGTTAATCTTTGCCTCCTTCCGTTAAGGTGTGGATCCTTAACGGTAGAGGCAATTATTGCGAGGGGGCGTACATGAGTGTCCAGCTGGGCTACTACACCCTGTCCGTACGGGACCTGGAGCGGGCGGCGGCCTTCTACGGGCCGCTGTTCGGCTGGGAGTTCAGGCGCGAGCACGAGCGTTACCTGCACGTCACCAACACCTCCGTGCCCATGGGCCTGAACGCCTTCGGCCCGTCCTCGCAGCCCAACCTCTACTACCACGTCGAGGACATCGACGCCGCGGTGGAGCGGGTGCGCGAGCTCGGCGGCACGACCGGCGAGGTCTACGACAGCAAGTCCGGACGCGGCTGCACCTGCACCGACGACCAGGGCACCGAGATCAGCCTGTGGCAGCCCGCGCCCGGCTTCGAGTGAGACCCCCGCGCGCTCACGGGATCAGTCGGGGGCCTTGACCGTGGTGATGCCGAGCGTGCTGGTCATGGGCAGCAGGCCGGCCCCGAACACCGCGCCCAGCAGCGGCGCGCACAGGCCGGCCAGCCGCTGTGCGCGTTCCTCGCCGAGTCGCTGCCAGGGCTGCGCGGCCAGTTCGTCGGTCAGGCGTTCGACCTGGTCGCGCAGTGCCCGGCCGCGCTCGGTGGCCTGACCGGCGGCATCCAGCAGGCCGCGCGCGGCCAGCCGTTCGGCGGCCTCGGCCCACTCCTGGCCGCTCCAGCCGCGTCCGGCGAAGTTCTCCGGCGGCGCGGCCCCGATGGCGGCGAAGGACACCAGCGACTCGCACGGGTCCAGCCCGGCCGTCAGCAGCGCCGCCACGTGCCCGTCGCCGCGGTGCTCGCGCAGCACGGTCGCGGCCTGCCACAGCACCAGGTGCGGCTCGTCGGGCCAGGGCAGGTCGAGGTTGGCGGCGGCGAACGGCCGTCCCGCCACCGTCACGCTCTCGGCGGCCCGCCGGGCCAGCCCGGCCGCCTCGGCGAGCTCCGGACCGTCCAGCCGGTCACCCAGCAGCCCGCGGCAGACGCGGTCGATCGCCACCAGCCGCGCCCGCAGCACCTGCTCCGGGGAGGCGGTCTGCCACACGCCCGGCACGTGCTCGCCGACCGTCCGCGGGCTGAAGCTGTGGTACGCGGCCGTCGCCAGGTGCGTCCCCGCCCGGCCGAGCGGCGCGGTGCGGTAGGCGAAATAGCTCGGCCAGCGCGACTCGACGTCGTAGCCCAGCGCGGCGGCCTCGGCGAACGCCTCGGGCGCGAAGTACAGCACGGCGTGCAGCGGCTCGATCTGGTGCCACATGCGGCGGGAAAGTCGGGACCATGCGCTCACGGCGGAACACCTCACTGTCTAGATAAGCTATGCCAGTGACGATAGACGCGTGGCGCATCACTGGTCAATCGCAAATAGACAGTTATGTCGGAAGGTGGGTGGATCTGGCCGTCGTGCTGGTCAACGAACTGGCCGTCACCCAGGCGCGCGGCCGTCCCGTCGTGCCGCCCGCCGACCGGCGTGCCGCGCTCGACGCCGCGTTCGTCCAGCACGGGTGGGTTCCCAGCAGGGCGCTGACGGGCGCCGACGCCGACCGGCTGGCCGGGGTGGCCGCCGAGCTGCACCCCGCCTTCGTCGCCGGTCCCGCCGCTCCGGCCGTGCTGAACCAGGCTCTGATACGGCACGGCGCCGTCCCCAACCTGCACGGCGACCCGCCCGTCCTGGCCTTCCACAGCCCGGACGCCGACCTGGTGGACGCCTGGGCGGCCGACATGGGCACGGCCCTGGCCATGGTGATCGGCGTCGGCCAGGGGGTGCGGCTGCGCTCGTGCGAGGCGGCGTCTTGCGGCGTGGTCTTCTTCGACGTCACCCGCAACGCCTCGCGCCGGTTCTGCGGCCTGTCCTGCCAGAACCGCGCCAAGGCCAGCGCCTACCGCGCCCGCCGCCGCACCTGATCTACAACGTAAAGGCGCTGGGCCTTCGTGATCGGGACCGTCAGTGCACGGAGAACCCGCCGTCGACGAAGAGCATCTGGCCGGTGACGAACGCGCAGGCGTCACCGGCCAGGAACACCGCCGCGCCCGCGAAGTCGGCCGGCAGGCCGTTGCGGCCGGCAATGTGGCGGGCGGCCAGCTCTTCGACGCGGCCCGGGACGGCCTGGGCGGATTCGGTCAGCGGGGTGAGCACGAATCCGGGGATGATCGTGTTGACGCAGACGCCGTGCGCCGACCACGCCTCGGCCTGGGAGCGGGTGAGGCCGGCGACGGCGGCCTTGGCGGCGCCGTACACGCCGCTGTGGCCGAAGGCGCTGATGGTCTGCTGGGAGCCGATGTTGATGACGCGTCCCCAGCCGCGGGCGGCCATGCGGGGGCCGAAGTGCTGGCCGAGCAGATAGGGGGCGGTCAGGTGCACGGCGATGGTCTGCTCGTAGTCGCCGGGGGTGAGCTCGGCCATGGGTTTGCGGATGTTGTTGCCGGCGGCGTTGACCAGGATGTCGATCTCGCCGGCGGCGGCGCACAGGCGGGCGAGGTCGTCGCGGTCGTGCAGGTCGGCGCTGACGGCGGAGGTGGTGACGCCGTGGGCGCGCAGCCGGTCGGCGGCCTGTTCGAGCTCGGCGGGGCGGCGGGCGGCGAGCACGATCTCGGCCCCGGCCCGGCCGATCGCCTCGGCCATGGCCAGGCCGATCCCGGAGCTGCCGCCGGTGACGAGGGCGCGGCGGCCGTGCAGGGAGAACAGGTCACGCAGATAGTCCGACACGACCGTTCAAGCTAGCAGCAACCGTCCAGGGGTGGACGGGCGGTGCCGGTTGCCGGACAGGCGAAGGAGGGCTAAGCTCGTGAGCTCGACATTCTGCAAGCGGCTCCACAGAGCTCCCGTAAAGGAGTATAGCAGCTAATGGCTAATCGTCAAGATGGTCTCGCGGAAGCCCTTGACAGCGAGCAGCGTACGGTCCAGTGGCTGTACGCCAGGCTCGACGCGGCCAGGGAGCGGGCGCAGGCCACGCTGCGCCAGGTGTACGCCGGGGGCGGCGCGATGGGCAGCCGGCAGGCCAGGGTCGAGCGCGAGGTGACCGCCTCCGAGCAGGCGCGCAGGCTGGCCCAGCTCAACGCGGTCGAGCGCGGCCTGTGCTTCGGCCGGATCGACGACTCCGGCGGCCTCAGCACGTACGTCGGCCGGATCGGGCTGCGGGACGAGGACCACGAGTCGGTGCTGATCGACTGGCGGGCCCCGGCGGCGCGCCCGTTCTACGTGGCCACCGCGACCGACCCGGGCGGCCTGGTGCGGCGCCGGCACCTGCACCTGAAGGACCGCACGGTGGTCGGCATCGACGACGAGGTGTTCGACCTGGACGGCATGTCCGACGGCGACCGGCGCACGCTGGTGGGCGAGGCGGCGCTGCTGGCGGCGCTGCGGCGGGGCCGTACCGGCCGGATGGGCGACGTGGTGGCCACGATCCAGATCGAGCAGGACCGGGTGATCAGGGCGGCGTTGCAGGGGGCGCTGGTGGTGCAGGGCGGGCCGGGCACCGGCAAGACCGTCGCGGCGCTGCACCGGGCCGCCTACCTGCTCTACACCCACCGCGACACGCTGGAGCGGCGCGGGGTGCTGGTGGTGGGGCCCAATCCGATGTTCCTGCGCTACATCGGGCAGGTGTTGCCGGCGCTGGGGGAGACGCAGGTGGTGATGGCCACGGTGGGCGAGCTGTTCCCGGGGGTGCGGGCGGTGGCCGCCGATCCGCCGGAGGTCGCGGTGGTCAAGGGCGACCTGCGGATGGCCGAGGTGGTGGCCGCGGCGGTGGCCGACCGGCAGCGGGTGCCGGTGGGGGATCTGGAGGTGGAGCTCGACGGCCTGCGGCTGCGTGTGCCGCACGCGGTGTGCGCGCGGCTGCGCGAGCGGGCGCGGGCGGTGCGCCTGCCCCACAACATGGCGCGCAAGCTGTACGTCACCGAGCTGCTGAAGGAGCTGGCCAGGGCGGAGGCGCGGGCGCTGGAGGAGTCGCTGCACCTGGAGGAGCTGGCGGTCGACGACCCGGAGCTGGCCGAGCCGCTGGACCTGGAGGGCGACCTGGACGAGACGGACATCGCGCTGGCGGCCGGGCGGCTGTGGGGCGAGGAGCCGGTGCGGCGGGCGGTGGCGGAGCTGTGGCCGGAGCTGACGCCGCAGGAGCTGGTCGCCGATCTGCTCTCGGCGCCGGACACGTTGTGGTCGGTGTGCCCGCCGGGCCTGGACTGGACGCCGCTGGTACGCCCCCGCGAGTCGCCGTGGACGGTCGGCGACGTGCCGCTGCTGGACGAGGCGGCCGAGCTGCTGGGCCACGACGACTCGGCCGACCGGGTGGCGGCGCGGCGGGCGGGGGAGGAGTGGGCCGAGCAGGAGCTGTACGCGCGCGAGGTGCTGGAGAGCACGGGCCTGCTGGAGGGCGGCGTCTTCGACCGGGCCGACGTGCTGGCCGAGCGGCAGGCCGACGACGGCACAGGGCTGACGACGGCCGAGCGGGCGGCGGCCGACCGCACGTGGGCGTACGGGCACGTGATCGTGGACGAGGCGCAGGAGCTGTCGCCGATGGCCTGGCGGATGGTGGTGCGGCGGGTTCCGGCGCGGTCGCTGACCGTGGTGGGCGACCTGGCCCAGACGGGGTCGGCGGCGGGGGCGCGGTCGTGGGCCGAGGTGCTCGACCCGTATCTGGAGGGGCGCTGGCGGGAGGAGCGGCTGCTGGTCAACTACCGGACGCCGCTGGAGATCATGCGGGTGGCGGCCGACGTGCTGGCGGCGGTGGCGCCGGGGCAGGAGCCGCCGGAGTCGGTGCGCGACGGCGGCGACGAGCCGCGCGCGGTGCGGGTGCCGGTGGCGGAGCTGCCGGCGCTGGTGGCGGCGGAGCTGGCCGAGCTGTCCGGGCCGGGCGCGGGCGGCCGGTTGGGGATCGTCACGTCCGACGGGCTGCGCGCGCGGGTGGCGGCGCTGTTCCCGGGGGCGGAGGATCTGGACGCGCCGCTGGTGGTGCTGACGGTGACGCAGGCCAAGGGGCTGGAGTTCGACGGGGTGGTGGTGGTCGACCCGGCCGGGATCCTGGCGCAGTCGCCGATGGGCGGCCACGACCTGTACGTGGCGGTGACGCGGGCGACGCGGCGGCTGACGGTGGCCTACGAGGGCGACCTTCCGGCGATGTTGTCCCGCCTGGCCTGAAAATCTACAATGTAAAGCCGCTGGGCTGGTGGAAATTCACCTCGAACACCCCGAAAATCCAGCGGCTACCGGGAGCGCGCCGCGCGGGTCATTCGTTGTAGAGCTTGTCCGCGACCTCGCGGATGCGGCGGGTGGCGTGGTCGAGGGCACGCAGGGCCTCGGTGTCCAGGTGGGACATGATGCGCTTGTAGTGTCTGAGGCCGGCGTCGTTGATCTCGGCGATCAGGGTGACGCCGGCGGGGGTGAGCTCGACCCGGCGCACCCGGCGGTCGTTGGGGTCTTCATGCCTGCTGACCAGGCCCTGGGCGACCAGGCGGTCGACGATGCCGGTGACGGTGGCCAGGCTGACGCCGAGGGTGTGGGCGAGGTCCTGGCCCGAGGCGGAGCCGTGCGTGGACAGCTGCATGACGACGTGGAGCTGGCGGATGGTGAGATTGGAGCTGAACAGGGGGGACTGCTGTTGTGTGAACAGTTTTCCCAGGTCTCGCTGTGTCTCGGTGATCCGTCGGATCAGGTCTTCGCGTTCGTCGTCCACGCTCACCTCTCGCTTCCTGAGAAGGTTATCAGGAAAGTCAGGTCACGCTAAATATTCGTATTAGGCAAAGTGTTAGTCTGGGGCGAACTCTTGGAGGGGAGCCTATGACCGCTTTCGCCCGGTTGAGTCTGGTCAACCGCAGTCTTGTGATCTTGGTGGCGGTCGTGATCACCGCGTTCGGCGCGTTCACGATTCCGCAGTTGAAGCAGCAGCTCCTGCCGTCGTTGGCGTTCCCGGGCGCGTTCGTCATCGCGCCCTTCCCCGGCGCCTCGCCGGAGATCGTCGAAGATCAGGTGACGAAGCCGATCGAGGACTCCTTCCAGGGGATTCCCGGCATGGAGCAGATGACCTCCACGTCGAAGGAGGGCCTGGCCCAGATCCAGGTGGCCTTCGAGTACGGCACCGACATCGAGGCGTCGCTGAACAAGATGCAGCAGGCCGTCGCCAGGATCACGCTCCCGCAGGGCGTCGATCCGCAGGTGGTGGCGGGCAACACCGATGACATCCCGGTGCTGGTGCTGGCGGTGGGCGACGGCGGTGACGAGCGGGCGATGGCCGACAAGCTGCGCCGGATCATGGTGCCGGAGTTGCAGAGTGTCGAGGGGGTGCGCGAGGCGGCGGTCACCGGCACCCGCGACGAGGTCGTCACGATCGAGCCGGACATGAAGAAGATGGCGCTGGCCGGGGTGTCGGCGGCGCAGATCCCCGAGGTGCTCAAGGCGAACGGCACGCCGATCCCGGCCGGGTCGCTGACCGCCGACGGCAGGTCGCTGACCGTGCAGGTGGGTTCGCGGGTCGACTCGCTGGAGAAGCTGAAGAACCTCTACCTGACGCCCGCGCAGCCGCAGGTCGCCCAGCCCTCGCAGCCTCAGCAGCCTCAGACGCAGGGCCGCCCGCAGGCCGGGCAGCCGGCGCAGACGAGCCGGACGGCGGTGCCGCAGCAGGCGGTGCGTCCCAAGCCGCTCAAGCCGGTCAAGCTGGGCGAGGTGGCCGAGATCAAGCGGGGTCTGGCCGACGCCTCGACGATCACCCGTACCGACGGTAAGACGAGCCTCGGCGTGTCGGTGACGATGACGCCCGACGGCAACGCGGTGACGATCTCGCGTGAGATCCGCGAGAAGCTGCCGGAGCTGACGCGGTCGCTGGGCGACTCCTCCGACACGCAGGTGTCGGTGGTGTTCGACCAGGCGCCGTACGTGGAGGAGTCGATCGAGAATCTCACCACCGAGGGCCTGCTGGGGCTGGCGTTCGCGGTGCTGGTCATCCTGGTGTTCCTGCTGTCGGTGCGTTCGACGCTGGTGACGGCGGTGTCGATCCCGCTGTCGGTGGTGATCGCGCTGCTCGCGCTGTGGGCGGGTGACTACTCGCTCAACATGCTGACGCTGGGCGCGCTGACGATCGCGGTGGGCCGGGTGGTCGACGACTCGATCGTGGTGCTGGAGAACATCAAGCGCCATCTGGGTTACGGCGAGGCCAAGCTGCAGGCGATCTTGACCGCGGTGCGGGAGGTGTCGGGGGCGGTGACGGCCTCGACGCTGACGACGGTGGCGGTGTTCGCGCCCATCGCGATCGTGGGCGGCATGGTGGGCGAGCTGTTCCGGCCGTTCGCGGTGACGGTGGCGGTGGCGTTGCTGGCCTCGCTGGTGGTGTCGCTGACGGTGGTGCCGGTGCTGGCGTACTGGTTCCTCAAGGCGCCGGCGTTGTCGCCGGAGCAGGCGCGGGCCCAGCGTGAGGAGGCCGAGGCTAAGGAGCTGCGCAGCCCGTTGCAGCGGGCGTACCTGCCGGTGCTGCGGTTCGCCACGCGGTTCAAGCTGGTGACGGTGCTGATCGGGGTGGCGGTGTTCGTCGGGACGATGGGCCTGGCGGGCGGTCTGCGGACGAACTTCCTGGACTCCTCCGGGCAGAACACGATCTCGCTGACGCAGAAGATGCCGGTCGGCACCGATCTGGCCACGACGGACAAGGCCGCCGAGAAGGTGGAGGGCGTGCTGTCGGGGTTGGCCGGTGTGGAGACGTACCAGGTGAACGTGGGCGGCGGCAACGCCATGCAGGGTGGCGTGGGCGGCGGCGCGGACCGGGCGTCGTACTCGGTGACGGTCAAGGACGGCGTCGAGCCGGCGACCGTGGAGCAGCAGCTCCGGGAGAAGATCACGGGCCTGTCCGGGGTCGGTGAGGTCACCGTCGGCGGCGCCGGTGGGGGCGGGTTCTCCTCCGACACGGTGAGCGTGATCGTGCAGGCGCCCGACGCCGAGACGCTGCGCACGGCGACCGACTCGGTCAAGAGCGCGATGGGTCAGGTGAAGGGTGTGCGTGACCTGTCGTCGAACCTGGAGGCCAGCGCGCCGCGCATCGAGGTCGCCGTCGACCGGGAGAAGGCGGCGGCCAAGGGGCTGTCGGAGGCGCAGGTGGGTCAGGCGGTGGCGCAGGCGTTCCGTGGCGCGCCGCTGGGCCAGATCACCCTGGACGGCCGCAGCAGCGACCTGGTGCTGCGCGGTGGTGACGCTCCCGACGACCTCAAGGCGATCGAGGGCCTGAAGCTGCCGACGGCGGCGGGTCTGGTGAAGTTGTCGTCGGTGGCCGAGGTGAAGCAGGTGGCCGGTCCGACGCAGGTGACCAGGATCGACGGTGAGCGTTCCGCGACGGTGTCGGGCAAGGTGGAAGCGGCCGATCTGGGCACCGTGACGCAGGAGCTGACGACGAAGCTGGACTCGGTGGCGCTGACCGCAGGCGCCCGGTACGAGATCGGCGGCGCGTCGGCGGACCAGGCGGACGCGTTCTCCGATCTGGGCATGGCGATGCTGGCGGCGATCGCGATCGTGTTCATGATCATGGTGGCGACGTTCCGGAGCTTCGTCCAGCCGCTGATCCTGCTGGTGTCGGTGCCGTTCGCGGCGACCGGCGCGGTGGGGCTGCTGGTGGCGACCGACACCGCGTTGGGCGTGCCGGCGTTGATCGGCATGCTGATGCTGATCGGCATCGTGGTGACGAACGCGATCGTGCTGATCGACCTGATCAACCAGTACCGGGAGCAGGGGCTGGGCGTGGTGGAGGCGGTGATCGAGGGCGGCCGGCGCAGGTTGCGGCCGATCCTGATGACGGCGGTGGCCACGATCTGCGCGCTGACGCCGATGGCGCTGGGGGTGACCGGGTCGGGCGGGTTCATCTCGCAGCCGCTGGCGATCGTGGTGATCGGCGGCCTGGTGTCGTCGACGCTTCTGACGCTGGTGCTGGTCCCCACCCTTGTTGTTGCTATAACTCGGAAGCGTGATCGAGGACCGCGCCACGCTGATTCCAGCCATCGGCTACGTGAGAGTGTCGATGATGCTGGAGGAAAAGATCTCGCCAGCAATCCAGCGTGATGCCATCGAGGCGTTAGCCGCCCGGCGGGGTTACTGCATCCCGCCGGGCGCTTGGCCGGACGGCGGCTGGATAGAAGATCTTGACGTGTCCGGGAGGAACTTCCAGCGGACGATCATGGCGGCCATCTCCCAAGTGGAGAAGGGGACCGCCAAGGCGATCCTCGTGTGGAAGTACTCCCGCTTCGGCCGTAACCGCATGGGCAACCAGCTCAACCTCGCACGGTTGGAGACGGCGGGTGGCGACCTGGTGTCTGCCACCGAAGAGGTGGATGCCACCACCGCGGTCGGCAAGTTCACCCGCGGCATGCTGATGGAGCTGGCCGCCTTCGAGAGTGACCGGGCGGGCGAGCAGTGGGCGGAGGCGTTTCAGAACCGTCTGGCGCGGGGGCTCCCGCCGTTCGGTGGAGAGTACTTCGGGTATGTGCGGCGGGGCCGGCAGCCGCACCCGCTCGATCCGAATCGGACGTTGCGCGACCCTTCCGATGGCGAGGAACGCTACGAGCCTGATGTGCAGTCCGGCGCCGCCCTGGTGTTCGCCGGCTGCTACGTATCGTACGTGGCCGATCAGAATTTTGCCGCGCTCGCCACGCGGCTGAATCGGCACGGGTTCACCACCGAGGGTGGTCTGCCGTGGAGTGCCGAGACCATCCGCCAGGTCATGGACCGCGGCTTCGCGGCCGGCCTGCTGCAGATTCACGATCCCGAATGCAGGTGCGCCAAGGCGTCCCGCTGCCAGCGGAGAGTGTTTCGTCCGGGCGTGCACGCGCCTCTCATCAGCGACGAGTTGTGGAAGCGGTACCTCGCGCTGAGAGCTGCCAAGGTCACACGGCCGTCGCACTCCATGCACCAGTTCACCGGGTTCATCAGCTGCTGGCACTGCGGCGGCGGGATGCACCTGAACAGGCATCAGAAGGGCTTTATCTGCGGCTCAAGGGCTCGGCATGACGAGGTGGTGTGCGGGTCGAGGTTCGCGCTCTTGGCGGTGGTGGAAGAAGCCCTGCTGCAACTGCTCGCCGAGTGGGCACCCGAGATCGAGGCGGCGGCCGAGTCGTTCGCGATCGAGCCGGAACCTCCGCGGCCGGAAGCGAACCTGGAATGGCTCAAGAAGGAACTGGTGCGTGTCAACGAGGACTTGGACCGGCAGACGATGCAGTTCGCGAAGGGTCTGCTGCCTGAGGACTCCTACATACGAGTGCGCGACGAGTTGCTGGCCGAACGGGATCGGCTGATAAGTGCCTTGGAGTCGCAACCGGCGGATGAGGCGAGGATGGACCCGCGCGAGGCCGTTCCGGTGATGCGAGGGCTTATCGAGGAGTGGCCGACGCTCGCCGTGCTGGATCGTCGAGCCCTGCTCATGCAGATTGTCGCCAAGCTGGAGATCGAGAAGCCTCCGTACGCGCCGGCCTGGCTGTGGGTGCATCCGCTGTTCGAGGCGAAGCCGAAGCGAGTTTCATTGCAGAGCCGCCTGCGGCTCGATGAGGTCAAGGACGGCATTCTGGCAGCGATGCAGGCTAGGGGAGAGGCGTCGATGGCGGCCTCGGAGCTGCTGCGTGTCGTGCCGACGTCCCATCCGACTCTCGGTCGCGCCATCGGGCAGTTGCTCGCTGACGGCTTGGTGACGCGGGAAGGCAGAACTAGCAGCACCCGCTACCGGCTCGCTAAGCGTCCCGGCATTCTCTTGGGTGCTCGCGCTGAAGCGGAACGAGTGAGGGATGCCATCCTGCGCATGCTGGCCGAGAGGGAGGGGGAGCCGATCGGCGCTCGGGAGATGAGAATCGCTGTGGGGTCCTCTGTCGGAACTGTTGGTCGGGCACTGGCCGCCTTGCAGGGGGATGGTCTTATCGTGCGCGGAGGTAAGGGAAAGCGAACCTGCTACCAGCTCGCGCAGCAGCGCTGCTAGCGGATTCGCTGACATATAGCTAGCTGCGTCTGTAGCGGTCGCTGAGCGTGCATGGATGCGTATCGCATCCATGTTGGTCTGCACGTCGGTTCAAGCGGTCTGCGTTCGTTCTGCGACGCGTCCCCGTGTCACCCTCCGGGGATTTTCTCAGAGTCATTGCACTCTCGCGCTGAGTCTGCAAATCTGATCACCCGCACTAAACCAAAACCCACACTGACCAGGGAAAACGCCTCCCAGGGAGCGGCAATGATCACTCGGCTCTACACCCGCAACGCACCCCAGCTCGCGGTCGGCATCGAGGTCTACCACCTCACCATCCACCTGCCCGGCCAGACGAACTACATGGGCGACATCACCCCCAGAGGCGATGTCTGGATGCTGCACTTCAGCGGCGACCAGGCCGACAAGGACTTCTTCGCCCCTGACGCCCTCGACCACTACGGCGAGAACGAGCTCCACGAAGGCGACGACGGCCCGGCCTCGGATCAGAGCTTCGAGGACTACCTGGAGGCCGAGCATCAGCACCTGATCGAAGACGGCTGGGTCCTGCTGCCGCACGACTTCGGCGTCTGCGAGACCGCTTCCCGCATCATCGCCCGCTCCTACGAACTCGCACGCCACTAGCCGCTAGCGAAACCGCATGCTGAAAGGATCCACCATGACCACCCGATACCAGGCGGTCGCCGTCGACGAGCGCGGAATGTTCGACCTCAACCTGGACGGTGCCCCCCTTCCTCCTCACCACCTGGTGGTCGTCGCCGAAGCCGAGGAGCACGTCGAGGATGGCGTGACCACGCTGATCGCGCTGCCTCGCGTCGTTGCCATCCTCGACACCGGCGTACCCCTCGATGAGAACGCCCCCGCCCTGGAAGCGCTGCTCGATGCCCATGGCTGGAAGCTGACGGGGGAAGGCGACGGCTACCCCGACGAGGACCTGCACGAGGTCACCCCCGCTGACCCCGACGCGGCACCGGCTGCCGTCGAGTACCGCGAAGGCCGCCCGCTGGCCTACTACCTCGCCGGCCGCGCGAGACTTGACGAGAACGGCTCGCTGCACGACGCACTCCTCGTCGCCACGTTCACCGCCGCCCAGGCCGAAGGCGCTGCTCACGGTCTTGACGTGACCGGCATCGAACTACTGCTGATCAGTGCCGTTCGCGCTGCCGTGGACGACAGGCTCACCGCCGAAGGGTGTGACCTCGACACCGCCGACACCGCATGCAAGCAGCGGCTCGTTGTGACCGCGTGCGACGCGATCGGGAAGGCGCTCGACATCATCCGCCAGCGAGAAACCTGCCGCACCTGCGATGGCCGCGCTGTCACCTGCACCATGGACGGCCAGCCCGTCTGCGCCAACTCCGGCCACTATGCCTAGCGAAAGGCGTATGCCTTACGAATGTGTCGCATCCAGGGGCGGACGCAAGGCGGGAGTGACAGACTCGCGCTGTGGAGGCTTGGGCGAAACTCATCGAAGCTACAGGTGGCCTCATCGGCGCTACTGCATGGCCGATCGCGGTTGTTATCGCAGTCTGGTTGATCATGCGGCGGCACCGTGACGCCTTCGGTCGATTGATCGACCGTGTCACTTCACTTCAGCTTCCCGGTGGCGTCCAGATTGACCTTGCCGCCCAAGAGGCCCAGGTTCAAGATTTGGCGTCTCAGGTAGTCTCCCCGGAGCTTGATGAAAGTGAGCGCGAGGAACGGGTGCGGGAACTGCTCGCTGCGGCTGGATCTCTTGCCGAAACACGCATCAGACAAGCAGTTCTGCGAGATCGCGTTCTTCGCTCGCTAAATGCCAGGCAGATAGATGTCCTGACACTCATGGCCAGAGGAATGACACAGGAAGAGACTGCCGCTGACATCGGCCAGCCCAAAACATACGTGACTCACCTGCTAGCTCAACTGCGGTCCCGCTTGCAGGTGGACTCAGATCAGGAAGTACTTGACGTTTGGCGGGATTTCATCGCCGAAGTCGAGAATAGGCCACCGGTGAATATTCGCGACTATCTATCGCGTTAACTTATCCGGCCCTAGGGCGCCCCTGCGTCACAGCCGAAGGCAATGCTGATACCACCGCCGGCTCAGCAAGATGGCTGCCTGAATCTATCGCCGATGGTGGAGGCGCGTTTCGCCGGGTTGCGTGCAGTCTTAGTTGCTAGCGAAATCGCTAACAACATGAGCGTTGCATTCTATCCGGATGATCTGAGGCTGACCTCCTGGCGGAGTCTTTTGGCGACGCTCTCGTCGGCCTGGCAGAGTCCGTGTCGCCCCTGCACCAGATGGGCCTGATCTAGCACCCCCTCCAGCCTCATTTACCCGGGTCCACCCCACACCGAGATGAGGAGACATCGTTTCATGATCAAGGGCGTCTGCAAGAACGAGGGCTGTGACCAGCCTGTGCGCTGCTCAGAACTCTGTTCTCGCTGCTATGCCCGCTGGCTGCGCATTGGCGAGCTTGGGCCGCCTCGCCGGATCTATCAGTCGGCCAAGGGCCGAATTTGTACCATCGAAGGCTGCGACGGCCCTGTCCGTAGCAAGGGCATGTGCTCCCGGCACTATGACCAGTCAATCAGGACGACCACATGTCCGTCGTGCGGAGAAAGGAAGAACCGCAGACACCACCTTTGTGAGGCATGCTACCGCCGGTACCAGGCAGCTAGGCACGAAGAATCCGAGCGCACCTGTACCGGCTGCAACAAGACGCTTCCGATTGAGCAGTTCTCGTGGCGACCACACGCGACGGGCTGGAAGCGCCAGTCGCGCTGTCGAGCTTGTCAGAACCGCCAGGCGCGCGAGCGTTGGGCGGCACTCTCGCAAGAGGAGCGAAAGCGCCGCAGGACCGCCGAACGCTCACGGGTAAAGGAGCGTCTCGCTAACGATCCCGAATGGGCGCTTCGGAGAAATATCCGCCAATCATGCAGAATGCTCGGCCTCTCATTCGCAGAGGTGATGGCCGCGTGGGAGGAGCGGGGCCATCAATGCGAGATCTGCTACCGGACGCCCGCTCCGGGCGAGATCCGGCTGCACCTCGACCATGACCACCAGACCGGCAGATTCCGTGGCTTTCTCTGCAGCCGCTGCAACACCGGCCTGGGCCAACTGCGCGAGGACGTGGCAATCCTCCACAGCGCCATCGAATATCTGACCCGTTCATTTCGCCAGGAGTAACCAGGATGACCACCCAACATCATCGGCTGATCGCCGAGGCGATCGGGCCCGTCTGCAAGAAGAACCTCAGGAAGGCGACTGCCGCATGAGCCTCCTCGAATCCTCGCCCGACAGACACCCGCCCGCGGCTGATCAGTCGTGGTCATGGGGGCCGCTCATCCTGCCCCGTGAGAAGGACTGGGCGTGCGGCTGCTCCCCGAATTGCCCCGACATGTCCGTCGTGGCGCTCATCAGCCACAACCCCGACTGGCGGTACGGGCTGTGCGAGGCCAGCGCACGCGAGAGCGGCTGCCCCGAGACCCTGCTCGCGCAGGCGACGCCGTGAGCACCGGGTCGAAGGTCACCGGCTACCGCCTCGCCGACGTCCGCCCGTACGGGCCGACCGGCGACGATCTGGAGGTCACTCCTCTGCCCGGCCTGTTCGGGAGTCGCCCCGAGGTTCTCGCCGCGGTCATGGGCAGCGACGTCGTCGTGGTCGAGCTGCGCCGTGGCGGGCTGTCCAGCGCCGACCCCGCTGGGCGGCCGCTCCCCAACTGGTGGCACGTCGTCTGCGACGGCGGCCACGTGGAGCTGCTGTGCACCACCTGGCGCAGCGCAGTACGGACGCGCGAGCGCATCCAGCGGCACGACGAGTGCTGCCTGGACCACCGGGTGATCACACGCCACCCCGACGTGATCGCTCTTTTCCGCTAGCGGTACCGCTAGCACGCCATGGGGCGAGCTGGACCAGCGTCATTGGGCCGGCTCGCCCCGCCCCGAAACACAGCACGAAAGGCACCACGCATGATCCTCCCTCCGATCGAACGGCCCAAGACCGGCCGCTCCGCCGAGATGACCGACGAGGAGTGGGCGGCCTGGCGCGCCCAGCAGCTCATGGGCAACTCCTGGGCCGCCGCCTCCTGCCAGGTGACCGCCGCCGAGATCCGCGACAATCCGGCCGTCCTGGACGAGTTCCGGCTGTACGCCGCCCAATTCCCGCACTACAACCGGCACACCTTCGCCAACAGCATGCGGCTGTGGGCGCAGGACCCGGGCGCGACCCGCGTGCAGGGCGAGTAGTGGTGGGGCGGCGAAGGCCGCCAGCTCCGCGAGGGCGCCGTCCCGCTGTGGGTCGAATCCCTCTACAAGGGCACCCGCCGCGAGCAGCGGGAGAACCCGGACACCGGCGAGACCGAGGAGGTGACCCGCCGCCGCCGTGGCGCGATGGTCGGCACGGCTGTCTACGACGTCTCCCAGACCGTCCCCAAGGACGGCGTCATCTGCATCCTGTGCCGCACCGAAGGACCGAAGGACTGCCCGCCCACCTGCCCCGTCTACCTGCCCGAGTCCGGCCGCATCCCCTCGCGCAGCGACGTCCTCATCGAGGCGGCCACCCAGCTGAAGGAGGCCGGCGGCCTCGACATCGAGGAAGTCCTCAGCCAGCTCGGCGCCGACCCCTACCGCGATGGCGACCACGTCGAGGGCACCAACAGCTTCGTTATCAGCGTCCCCCGCCCCGGCGGCAAGGGGACGAAGGCGCTGCGGGTGCACGTCTCCCACGACGATCAGGGCCGCACCCGGTACGCCGTCGTCCGCGTCGGCGTGTTCTGGATCGGCCCCGACAGCCTCGAATACGACCGCGCCGCCCACGGGGGAGGCCGCCGACGCAACGCCCTGCGCGTCCAGTACGGCGACGCCCGCGACGGCGAGGACTACCACTACCGCGACGGCAGCCGAACCCGGCCCGGTGCCCCCACCATCAACGGCATCACCCTGGCGGGTGACGGCACCTACAACGCCGACGACATCACCAAGGACGGCAAGTCGGGCCCGTGGGTCGGCCGCCCCGGACGCTACTCCTCCAACAGGGTGCCCGAGAAGACCGAGCAGGCCACCCGCCGCATCATCTTCAAGCTCACCCAGCACTGGCTGGGGCAGCCCGGCCTGGACGAGTTGCGCGCCGCGCACGACCGCCACCACGCCCCTTCCCGCAAGGCCGGCCACGACCGGCGCGCGGAGCGGCTGCGTGAGCAGGTCGGCCAGCTCGCCGCCGAGCTGGCCGAGCAGGAGGAAGCCGCCGCCGCCCAGGCCGCGCTCGTCAGGGCCGCGGGGGAGGAGGCGTGAACGTGGCCCGTCCCCCGCAGCTCGCCGACGAACCGCTGTGGCGAGGTGTCATCGTCCCGAAGATCACTCTGCGCCACCTCGACGGCACGCCGATCCTCGGCGAGGTCGACCACAGCATCGTGGGCGACTTCCTTGCGGGCCAGCAGTGCCAGCTCTGCGGCAAGGAGATCAGCAGTCCTCGCGGCACCGCCGTGGTGATGGCCCGCCCGGGGGACTTCGACCGGGGCCTGGTCAACGAGCCCGCCCAGCACCGGTGGTGCGCCGACTACAGCGTCCAGGTGTGCCCGATGCTGTCGGGCCGCCTGGACCAGTACCGGACCGTGGCACGCTCCGATCGGGATCGGTGCGGTGACCCGCGCTGCCACTGCGCCACCTGGGATCCGCTCCCGATGGCGCTGCGAGCTGGCCAACCGGCCGACCCCTGGTACGCGGTGCGGTTCCCGATGGCGGACTACCGCATGGACACCATCGCGCTCCCCGGCGGGTCCGTCATGACCGGCGTGTCGCTCACCTACCCGCGCAGCCCGCACATCCGGCTCGTCACCCCTGGCAGACCCGACCCCGACAACCTGAAGATCATCGCCAGCCACGGGCTGCCCTCACCCCTCTGACCAACCACCGGCGTGGGGGGGGGGGGGGGCCCGCCCCCCCCCCCCCCCCCCCCCCCCCCCCCCCACCCAACCACCCCCCCCCCCCCCCCCCCCCCCCCCCCACACCCCCCCCCCCCA
>NZ_JBEYTJ010000065.1:0-43696 GCF_040642995.1 Nonomuraea sp. NPDC047529
GCCCCCCGCCCCCCCCCCCTCCCGGCGCGGCGGCTGCCCGGCCGCCGCGCCTTTCGCATGCCGGGACGGAAGCTCAGCGTGACGACCTGTTCACGGATGACAAGCGGGGATCGTACAGTGTCAGGATGACGGTCGAGATCACGTGGTCCCGGCGGCGCGCGCCGACCGGCCGGGGTTCGCCGTCGCCCGCGCAAGGCACGTAGCCCGCCATCCGCACGGACGAGAAGGACCACCCCCATGGCTCAGATCAGTCCCCCCAGCCCGCCGGAGGCCGGGAGCGGCCAGCCCAGTCTCAAGCGGGTGATGGGCCCCGGCCTGTTGCTGCTGTTCATCGTCGGCGACATCCTCGGCACCGGCATCTACGCCCTGACCGGCCAGGTCGCCGGCGAGGTGGGCGGCGCGGCCTGGCTGCCCTTCACGATCGCCTTCGTCGTCGCGCTGATCACCGCCTGCTCCTACCTGGAGCTGGTCACGAAGTACCCGGAGGCCGCGGGCGCCGCCCTCTACGTGCACAAGGCGTTCGGCAAGCAGGCGCTGACGTTCCTGGTGTGCTTCGCGGTGATGTGCTCGGGCATCACGTCGGCGTCGGCGGCGTCGCGGGCCTTCGCCGCCAACCTGTCCACCGGGTTCGGCCTCGACGCGGGCAACGGCGTCATCCTGCTCATCGCCGTGGGTTTCATGCTGCTGATCCTGGCCGTCAACCTGCGCGGCGTCGGCGAGAGCGTCAAGCTCAACGTCGTGCTCACCGCGGTCGAGCTGTCGGGGCTGCTGCTGGTCATCGTGCTCAGCCTGTACTTCATCTCCGGCGGCCACGCCGACTTCTCCCGGGTCGTCGCCTTCGAGACGCCCGCCGACAAGGGCGTGTTCCTGGCCGTCAGCGCCGCGACGTCGCTGGCCTTCTTCGCCATGGTCGGCTTCGAGGACTCGGTCAACATGGCCGAGGAGACCAAGGACCCGACCCGGATCTTCCCGCGCATGATGTTCGCCGGCATCGGCATCACCGGGGTGATCTACGTGCTCGTGTCCGTCTGCGCGGTCGCCGTCGTGCCGGTCGGGCAGCTCGCCGCCAGCGAGACGCCGCTGGTGACGGTGGTGCAGACGGCGGCTCCCGGCGTGCCGATCGCCTCGCTGCTGCCGTTCATCTCGATGTTCGCGGTCGCCAACTCGGCGCTGATCAACATGCTGATGGCCAGCCGGCTGCTGTACGGGATGAGCAAGCAGGGCGTGCTGCCGCCGTTCCTGTCGGCGGTCCACGCCACCCGACGCACGCCGCACGCCGCGATCCTGTTCACCACGGTGATCGCGATCGGTCTCATCACGTTCGTCTCGCTGGTCCCCGACAGCCCGGTCGTGGCGCTGCTGGGTGGCACGACCTCGCTGCTGCTGCTCGCCGTCTTCGCCGCGGTCAACGTCGCCGTACTCGTCCTGCGCCGGGACGTGACCGGCACCGAGCACTTCAACGCGGGCCGCGTGCTCCCCGTGGTGGGCACGATCACCTGCCTCTACCTGGTGCTGCCGTGGTCCTCCGGGCGCCCGGCGGGCCAGTACGAGATCGCCGGCATCCTGCTGGTGGTCGGCGCGATCCTGTGGGGGGCGTCCTGGTTGTCGGGCCGGCGCCGGGCCTGACCGGCTTTCGCCGGGATTTCCGCCGGCATTCCGGGCGGGCGGCGCCTGACGCGAATCCGCGCGCCATTCGCCGGCCTTTTCCCTTCCGATTCCGCCCCCGGCGGCCTTAAGCCCGGCGGAAGAAGACCGTAAGTATGCTCCGGCATCGTGGAGACCACACAGAGCGGAACCGGAAGGGAAACACCGATGCGCAAGGTCAAGCTCCAGCTCCAGATCACCACGGACGGCTTCGTGGGCGGCCCCGGCGGCGAGATGGACTGGCTCCGGTTCCCCTGGACCGACGACATCAACGCCCACGTCGCGGCGGTGTGGGAGCCGGTCGACACCATCGTGCTGGGCCGCAGGCTGGCCGAGGGCTTCATCCCGGCCTGGGAGTCGCGGCCGGCGGGCGAGACCGAGGAGGGCATCGACAAGATGATCAACACTCCGAAGGTCGTCATCTCCCGCAGCCTCACCGAGTCGCCCTGGAGGAACGCCGTCGTGGCGGGCGGCGACCTGGCCGAGACCGTCGGCGAGCTGAAGGCGAAGCCCGGCGGCGACGTGATGGTGGCCGGCGGCGCCTCGATCGGCCGGCAGCTGATCTCCCTGGGGCTGATCGACGAGCTGCACCTGTTCGTCAACCCGGTCGCGATCGGGGCGGGGCTGCCGTTGTTCCCGGCGGGCGAGGGCTACCAGAGGCTGCGCCTGGTCGCCGCGCGCCCGTTCGACTGCGGCGTGGTGGGCCTGCACTACGAGCCGGAGCGTTCCTGAGGCGTCCGCCCTTCGTGGCGGCGGGTGGTGAACCGCGCTCAAAGAACGCGAGCACGTGCACGGGAAGCGCCTGAGAATGGCCCGCCCGTGCACTTCGCCTTTCTGGTCAGAGCGTCGCTGACCTGTAGATAGTCCGGCTGTCAGCATCGGTAATGCGGGGGCTCGAAGAATGGCGGCCGGCTCGCCGGAACGGTCTCCCGGCGGGGGGACGCCGGGCGGGGGAAGGGGCGCGACGGCCGGACGTCCGGCAGATCCGGTCGTCCGGCGGCACAGGCGATCGCGGGGCCCGGGGGGATGCCCGGCCGGCAGAGGGCAAGCGCCCAGGACGCGGCGCTGTCAAGCGATTCACTCCAGGGTTGACACCCCTCTGGCAAGAGGGTCATTCTGTTCCGCGGCGTGCCCAAAAGTCCCAAAAACTCAACAATCGGCAGGCGTGACAATGACGTCAGATGCAGCCCCCTCAGCATCTGTTCTGCACCGTTACCAGGACCGGCTGCGCGCGACCCCGGACAGGGTCGCCGTTTCGGCCGGTCGAGAACACCTCACGTACGGCGAGCTGGACCGCCTGGCGAACGGCGTGGCCGCTCGGCTGCGCGAGCCCGCCCTGAACGGACGGCCCGGCGGACGGCCCTGGGTGGCCGTGCTCGCGGGCCGGTCGATCCGGCAGGTCGCGGGCCAGCTCGGCGTCATGAAGGCGGGGCTCGCCTTCGCCCCGATCGACCCGGCCACGCCTGCCGAACGGATCCGCGCCATGCTGGCGGGAGCCGCCGCCGTGGTGACCGAGCCGGAATGGGCCTCGCTGGCGCCCGACGGCGTCCCCGTGATCGACACGCTCGTCCCCGCCGACGAGCCGTCCGAGCCGGTGCCCGTGCCCGTGCCCGGCCCGGACGACCTGGCGTACGTCATCCACACGTCCGGCTCGACCGGCACCCCCAAGGGCGTGCTGGTCCCCCACCGCGCGCTGTCCAACCTGATCGCCTGGTCGCACGAGACCTTCGGGCTGGACGGCCGGGCCCCGCTGCTCACCAGCCCGAACTTCGACCCGTCGGTCTGGGAGATCTGGATGTACCTGACCGGGGGGACCACGATGGTCATCCCCGACGAGCGCACCAGGCTCTCGCTGCCCGCGCTGCGCGACTGGATCGTGGAGCAGGAGCTGACCACCTGCTACGCGCCCACCCCCATCGCCGAGGGCCTGCTCGGCCTGTCCTGGCCGGACGGGACCAGCCTCGCCACGCTGAGCACCGGCGGCGACCGGCTGACCGTCCACCCGCGTCCCGACCTGCCGTTCCGGCTGGTCAACCTGTACGGCCCGGCCGAGTGCGCGGTCAACGCCATCGCCGGCGAGGTGCCCCCGCACGACGGCCGCACCCGCCCGCCCGCGCTCGGCAGGCCGCTGCCCGGCGTCACCGTCCACCTGCTGGACGAGGAGCTGCGGCCGGTCGAGGAGGGCGAGATCCACCTCGGCGGCGTGTGCGTCGGCCTGGGCTACCTCGACCTGCCGGAGCTGACGGCCGAACGCTTCGTCCGCGACGGCGAGGGGCGCCTGCTCTACCGGACCGGCGACCTGGCCCGCCGCGACGCCTCGGGCGAGTACGAGTTCCTGGGACGGCTGGACGACCAGGTCAAGATCCGCGGCAACCGCGTGGAGCTGGGCGAGATCGAGACCGTGCTCGGCCGCCACCCACGGGTGCGGGCGGCGACCACGGCCGTGCGCGGCGGCGACCTGGTCGCCTACGTCGTGGGCCCGGCCGGCGAGCAGGAGGCCCGCGCCCACCTGCGCAGGTTCCTGCCGGACTACATGATCCCCACCGCCTGGGTCTTCCTGGACGAGCTGCCGCTGACCGTCAACGGCAAGGTGGACCGTGCCGCCCTGCCCGAGCCGGTCCGGAGCGCCCGCGCGGTCACGCCGCCCGGCACGCCCACCGAGGCCGCGCTCGCCGGGATCTGGCAGGACCTCCTCGACGCCGGGCCGATCGGCGCCGACGACGACTTCCTGGCCCTCGGCGGCCAGTCGCTGCTGGCCATGCGCATCGCCGCCCGCGCCTGCGAGCTGTTCGGCAGGCCGGTCGAGCCCCGGATGCTCTTCGAGCACCCCACGGTCGCCGCCCTCGCCCGCGCGATCGACGGCCTGCCGCCCGCGTCCGCCGCCCTCGCCCCCGCCGAGGGCGTCACCCCGGCGCAGCGCCGCCTGTGGTTCATCGACCAGGTCGCGCCCGGCGGCTCGCAGTACAACGTGCCGATCCTGATCGCCCTGGACGGCCCCCTCGACGCCGCACGGCTGGAACGGGCGATCAACGAGATCGTGCGCCGCCACCCGCCGCTGCGCACCCGCTACGAGGAGCACGACGGCGAGCCCGTCGCCGTGATCGAGCCGGCCGCGACGATCCCCCTCAAGGTCGTGGACGCCACCCCGCGCGGCGCGGACGCGCTGGCCAAGCACGCCGCCCGCGACCCGTTCGACCTCCGGAACGGTCCCGTGCTGCGGGCGCTGCTGCTGCGGCTGGCCGACGACCGGCACCGGCTGCTGGTGACCGTGCACCACATCGCCTTCGACGGCTGGTCGGCGGGCGTCCTCCTGGACGAGCTGGCGCGGCTCTACGCGGGCGAGAGCCTGCCCGAGCCGGCCCGGCCGTACCGGCGCGGAGCGGGGGGCGACGGGCTGCCGTACTGGCGGAAGGTCCTGGAGTCGCCGCCGGAGCGGCTGGCGCTGCCCGGCGACGGCCCGGGATCGGCCGAGCCGCTGCGGCGCGGCGCCCGGGTGCGGGCGACGCTGCCGGACGGGCTGCTCACCGAGCTGGAGTCGCTGGCCAGACGCTCCCAGGCGAGCCCGTTCATGGTGCTGTTCGCGGCCTTCCAGGCGCTGCTGCACCGCTACACCGGCCAGGACGACCTGGTGACCGGCGTGCCGTTCGCCGGCCGGGAGGCGCCCGGCGCCGACGCCCTGATCGGCTTCTTCGTCGAGACGCTGCCGATCAGGACCGGGCTGGCGGGCGATCCGACGTTCGAGGGCCTGCTGGCGCAGGTGCGGGCCCCGGGCCGGCCCCCCCCCTCGGCCGGCCCGCGGGTCCTGATCGGCTGGCTCCGGGCCCCGGGCCGCCGCCCCCCGTCCGCCGTGTGGTTCGCGATGCCGCCCCGGGGGGGCGCCCGGCGGGGCGGCGGGGTCACCTTCCGCGTGCTGGAGGAGGTGGAGAACGGCGGCGCCAAGGCCGACCTGGTGCTCTACGCCGAGGGCCGGGAGATGAGCCTGGAGTTCGCCACCGACCTGTTCCAGCGCGCGAGCGCCGAGCGGCTGCTGGGCCATTACGTGCGCGTGCTCGAACAGGTGGCGGCCGACCCGGCCGCGCCGGTCTCCGCGCTGCTCGCCCGCGGGCACGAGCCGCCGGGCCGCGGCCCCGACCAGTGCCTGCACGGGCTGTTCGAGCAGCAGGCGGACCGCACGCCCGACGCGGTCGCCGTCGAGTTCGAGGGCGACCGGCTCACCTACGCCGAGCTCGACCGCCGGGCCAACCAGCTCGCCCACCTGCTGCGCGAGCTGGGCGTGGGCCCGGAGGTGCCGGTCGCCCTGCACGTACGTCGCTCGCTCGACCTGCCCGTGGCCCTGCTCGGCATCCTGAAGTCGGGCGGCGCGTACGTGCCGCTCGACCCGTCCTACCCCGAGGGCCGGCTCACCCAGGTGCTGGAGCGGGTCGAGACGCCGGTCCTGGTGACCCACCGGGCGCTGGCCGGCAGCCTGCCGCACGAGCGTCCGGTGTACGTCGACACCGAGCTCGACGGCCGCCCCGGCCACCGCCCGGACAGCGGCGTCACCCCGGACGACCTGGCCTACATCCTGTTCACCTCGGGCTCGACCGGACAGCCCAAGGGCGTCGAGATGACCCACCGCCCGGTCGCCAACCTGATGGCCTGGCACGGCGGCGCGTACCGGAGCCTGCAGTTCACCGCGCTCGGCTTCGACGTCTCGGTGCAGGAGATCTTCAGCACCTGGGCGTACGGCGGGACGCTGGTCATGGTCAGCGACGAGCTGCGGCGCGACCCGGCCGCCCTGCTCGACCACATCGCCACGAACCGGGTGGAACGCATCTTCCTGCCGTTCGTGGCGTTGCAGTCGCTGGCCGGGGCCGGGATCGAGCCGCCCGAGACGCTGCGCGAAGTGATCACCGCGGGCGAGCAGCTCCAGGTCACCCCGCAGCTCGAACGGTTCGTCAAGCCGTGGATGCGGCTGCACAACCAGTACGGTCCGACCGAGGGCGCGATCATCGACATCGCCCACACGCTCACCGGCCCGCCGCAGGACTGGCCCCGGCTGCCGCCGATCGGCCGGCCCGTCCCGGGCGTCCAGACCCCGATCCTGAACCGGCTGGGCCACGAGGTGCCCGACGGCGTGCCGGGCGAGCTGCACCTCGGCGGCGCCTGCCTGGCCAGGGGCTACCACGGCCGGCCCGACCTGACGCGGGAACGGTTCATCACCTGGTGGGACGGCCGCCGGCTCTACCGGACCGGCGACCTGGCCCGCCGCGACGCCGCCGGGGACATCGAGTTCCTGGGCCGCGCCGACGACCAGGTCAAGATCCGCGGCTACCGGGTCGAGCCGGGCGAGATCGCCGCCGTGCTCGCCGGGCACCCGGCCGTGCGCGAGGCGTTCGTCATGGTCAGGGACGGCGCCCTGGTGGCGTACGTGGTCGCCGGCGGCACGCCCGAGCTGCGGCCGTACCTGGCCGAGCGGCTGCCGGAGTACATGGTGCCGAGCACGTACGTGCCGCTGGCGGCGCTGCCGGTGAACCCGTCGGGCAAGGTGGACCGGCAGGCGCTGCCCGAGCCCGGCCCGGCCGCGCGGGCCGTCACGGCGGCCCCGGCCACGCCGCTGGAGCAGGCCGTCGCCGCCGTCTGGCAGGAGGTGCTGGGCGGGCAGGTCGGACGGGAGGACAACCTGTTCGAGCTGGGCGGCAACTCGCTCAACGCCACCCGGATCGCCTCCCGGCTGCGCGACGCGCTGGACGTCCGGGTGCCGCTGCGCACGCTCTTCGCCCGCCCGACCGTCGCCGAGCTGGCCGCCGAGCTGGCCTCCCCCGAGGTGGAGACGGCCGCCGAGCTCTATCTGATGGTGGCCGCGTACTCCGACGAAGAGGCCGAGGCCCTGCTGCGTTCCATGGAAGGTGACCAATGAGCCTGTCAGCACAGCAGCGGCAGCTCCTCGACGCGTTACGCAAGAAGAAGCAGCAGCAGGCGGCCGGGCGGCCCAGGCCCGAGCGGCTGCCGATGTCCTTCACCCAGCTCCGCGCCTGGTACCTCGACCGGACCGCGCCCGGGGCCGCCCACTACCTGATCCCGCTGGCCTTCCGCATCGAGGGCCCGCTCGACCGCGAGGCGCTGCACCGGGCTCTCAACGCCCTGGTGGCCCGGCACGAGAGCCTGCGCACCACGTTCGCCATGGACGAGGACGGGCCGTACCAGGTCGTGGCGGACACGCTGACGATCCCCCTGGCCGACGCGCCCGACGACGCGCCGATGGACCTGACCGCCGGCCCGCTCGTCCGCGCCTGCCTGGAGCGCGAGGACGACGAGCGGCACGTGCTGCGTCTGACCCTGCACCACATCGTGGCCGACGCCTGGTCCCTCGACGTGCTGCGCCGCGAGCTGAGCGCCCTGTACGAGGGCCGCGAGCTGCCCCCGCTCTCCCGGCAGTACCCGGACTACGCGATCGAGCAGCGCGACCGCGACCACGGCGAGGACCTGGCCCACTGGCTCGGCGCGCTGACGGGCGCGCCGGCGGTCACCGAGCTGCCCCCGGACCTGCCGCGCCCGGAGGTCCAGACGTACGCGGGGGCCGAGCTGCCGTTCTCGCTGGACCTGCCGCGCGAGGAGTTCGCGGCCTACTGCCGCGGCCTCGGGGCCACGCCGTACATGGTGCTGTTCGCGGCCTACCTGGTGGTGCTGGCCCGCCGTTCCGGCCAGGACGACCTGGTCGTGGGCACGCCCATCGCCAACCGCGACCAGGTCGAGTACGAGGGCCTGATCGGGTTCTTCACCAACACCCTGGCCGTCCGCGCCGACCTGTCGGGCGGGCCGTCGTTCGCCGAGGTCGTCGAGCGGGTCAAGGAGGCGGTGCTCGACGCCCACGACCACCAGGCGATGCCGTTCGAGCGGCTGGTGGAGGAGCTCAACCCCGAGCGCCGCCTGGACCGCAGCCCGGTGTTCCAGACGATGTTCAACATGCTGCCCGAGGCCGCCTCGGAGCTGGAGCTGGCCGGGCTGACGGTCACGCCGGTGGAGATCCCCGAGCGCACCGCCAAGTTCGACCTCACCGTGGGCGTCCGCGAGACCCTGGACGGGCTCGTCGAGTACAACACCGACCTGTACCGGCCGGGAACGGTCCGCGCCCTCGTGGCCGACCTGCGGCAGGTGCTGGCCACGGCGATGCGCGGCGACGAGGCGGCCGGGCACATGCCCCGCCACCAGGTCGTCCAGCTCGTCACCCGGGCCTGGCGGGAGACGCTGGGCACCGGCGACTTCGGGCTCGACGACAACTTCTTCGAGGTCGGCGGCCACTCGATGCTGGCCCTCCAGGTGCACGAGCGGCTGCGCAAACGCTTCGCCCTGACGGTCACCGACCTGTTCAGGTATCCGACGATCTCCACGCTGGCGGCCTACCTGAGCCCCGGCGCCCCCACCACGCCGGAGACGGCCCCCACCGCCACGGCGACCGCGGGCGGCGCCCTGGCCATCGTCGGCATGGCCTGCCGCTTCCCCGGCGCGAACGGCCCCGGCGAGTTCTGGACGGCGATCCGCGACGGCGTCGAGGCCGTCCAGGACTTCACCGACGAGGAGCTGCTCGCCGACGGCGAGGACCCCGAGCGCCTGGCCGACCCTGCCTACGTCAGGTCGGGCACGGTGCTGGACGGCATCGACCTGTTCGACGCCACGCTGTTCGAGTTCACCCCGCGCGAGGCCGAGATCCTCGACCCGCAGCAACGCCTGTTCCTGGAGACCGCCTGGGAGGCGCTGGAGGACGCGGGCTGCGACCCGGCCCGCCACCCGGGCCACATCGGCGTCTTCGCCGGCTCGGCGATGAGCAGCTACTTCATCGAGAACCTGCTCGCCGCGCCCGACGTGCTCAAGGCGGTGGGCGAGTACCAGGTCATGCTGGCCAACGACAAGGACTCGCTGCCCACGCGGACGTCGTACAAGCTGGACCTGCGCGGGCCGAGCGTCAGCGTCAACAGCGCCTGCTCCACCTCGCTGGTCGCGCTGCACCTGGCCCGGCAGAGCCTGCTGGCGGGCGACTGCGACATGGCGCTGGCCGGCGGCGTCCGGGTCAACGCCTGGACCCGGCGCGGCTACGTGTTCCAGAGCGGCGGCATCGGCTCGCCGGACGGCCACTGCCGCCCCTTCGACGCCGGCGCCCAGGGCACGATCGGGGCCAGCGGCGTGGGCGTCGTCGTGCTCAAGCGGCTGGAGGACGCGATCGCGGCGGGCGACACGATCCACGCCGTCGTCCGCGGCTCGGCGGTCAACAACGACGGCACCAGGAAGGTCGGCTACACCGCCCCCGCCGTGGACGGGCAGGCAGAGGTCGTCACGGCGGCCCTCGCGGCGGCCGGCGTCGAGCCGGACACGATCGGCTACGTCGAGGCGCACGGCACGGGCACCGCGCTCGGCGACCCGATCGAGGTCGCGGCGCTGTCGCAGGTCTTCACCGGCGACCGGCCGATCGCGCTGGGGTCGGTCAAGTCCAACATCGGGCACGCCGACGCGGCCGCCGGCATGGCCGGGCTGATCAAGACCGTGATGGCGCTCAAGCACCGCACGCTGCCGCCCACGGTCAACTTCGGCACGCCCAACCCGCGCATCGACTTCAGCCCGTTCTACGTGCCGACCGCCAGCGCCGAGTGGCCACAGGGCGAGGGGCCGCGGCGGGCGGGCGTCAGCGCGTTCGGCATGGGCGGCACGAACGCCCACGTCGTGCTGGAGGAGGCGCCCGAACCGGCCGCCGGGCAGGCGGCGACGCCAGGACCGCACCTGCTCGTCCTGTCCGCCGCCACAGAACCGGCGCTGGCCGAGTCGGCCGAACGGCTCCGTGACCACCTGCGCACCCGTCCCGAGCTGGACCTGGGCGACGTCGCCCGCACGCTGCGGCACGGCCGACGCGCGCTGCGGCATCGCGGCGCGCTGGTCGCCGAGGACACCCCGGCGGCGCTCACGGCCGAGCTGGTCACCGGCGAGGCGCGTCCGGGCGAGCTCGCGTTCGTCTTCCCCGGCCAGGGCGCGCAGCGCCGCGGCATGGGCGCGGGCCTGTACCGGTCCGGCGGCGTCTTCCGCGCCGTCGTGGACTCCGCCGCCGCGATCCTGGAGCCGTTTCTCGGCCTCGACCTGCGCGAGGCCCTGTACGGCGAGGCCGGCGACCTCGACCAGACCTGGCTCACCCAGCCCGCGCTGTTCGTCACCGAGTACGCGCTCGCCCGCACCCTCATCGAACGCGGCGTGCGCCCGTCGATGATGGCCGGGCACAGCATCGGCGAGTACGTGGCCGCCTGCCTGTCCGGGGTCCTCACCCTGGAGGACGCCCTGCGCCTGGTCGCCGCCCGCGGCCGCCTGGTCCAGGGCCTGCCGCCCGGCTCGATGCTGGCCGTGCCGCTGCCCGAGGACGAGGTGCGCGGCCTGCTCGGCGAGGAGCTGTCGCTGGCCGCGGTCAACGCCCCCGGGTCGTGCGTCGTGGCCGGTCCGGGGGACGCCGTCGCCGCCCTGGAACAGCGGCTGGCCGGGCGGGGCGTCACCTGCCGGGCGCTGCGCACCTCGCACGCCTTCCACTCCTCGATGCTCGACCCGGTGCTCGACGCGTTCGCCGCCGAAGTCGCCTCGGTACGGCTGCGCGCGCCCGAGGTGCCGTACCTGTCGAACGTCACCGGCGGCTGGGTGAGCGACGCCGAGGCCGCCGACCCCGGCTACTGGGTGCGCCACCTGCGCGAGGCGGTGCGCTTCGCCGACTGCGCGCAGGCTCTGGTGACGGCCGGGGCGACGGTGGCGGAGGTCGGCCCCGGCCGCACGCTGAGCACGCTGGTGCGCCGGCAGGGCGGCCGGTCGGTCGCCCTGCTCGCCGAGCCCGAAGGCGGCCCGGCCGCCCTGCTCGAAGGCGTCGGACGGCTCTGGGTGGCCGGCGCGGACGTCGACTGGGCGGCGTTCGCGCCTCCCGGGCGGCGGGCGTCGCTGCCGACGTACCCGTTCGAGCGGCGCAGCTACTGGATCGGACCGCGGGCCCGCCGCCACGAACTGGCCGCCGTCCCGGCGGCGGTGGCGGCAGAGGGGCTCGACCCGGTGGCCGCCGCCTGGCGGGACGTGCTCGGCATCACGCCCGCCGGCCCCTCGGACGACTTCTTCGAGCTGGGCGGCGACTCGCTGGTGGCCACCCAGCTCGCCTCCCGGCTGGGCCTGCCCATCGAGGCGGTCTTCGAGCACCCGACGCTGGGCGGGCAGCGGGCGCTGGTCGCCTCCGCGGCCGAGCCCGAGGTGATCCGGGCCGTCGCGGAGCCGGGTCCGGCGCCGGTCTCGTTCATCCAGCGGCGCATGTGGTTCATCGACCAGGTGCACGGCTCGGCCGCCTACGCCGTGGCCACCGCGCTCGACCTGCGCGGCGACCTGGACGTGCGGCTCCTGCACGACGCGCTGCGCGAGCTGGTCCGGCGGCACGAGGCGCTGCGGACCGTCTTCCACGCCCCGGACGGCGAGCCGGTGCAGGTCGTGCTGCCTCCCGGGGAGACGCCGCTGCCGGTCGAGGACTGCGACGACGTCGAAGGCGCCCTGAGCAGGGACGCGGCCGAGCCCTTCGACCTGGAGCACGGCCCGCTGTTCCGGGCCCGGCTGCTGCGCACGGCCGCCGACCACCACGTGCTGTCGCTGGCCTTCCACCACATCATCGTGGACGGCTGGACGATCACGATGCTGGAGGGCGAGCTGGCCGCGCTCTACAACGGCGACAAGCTGCCCGAGCCCGGGTACGGCTACCGTGACTACGCCCGCTGGCAGCAGGAGCAGGCCACCGACCTGGGCTTCTGGACCGAACGGCTGCGCGGCGCCCCGCACAGCCTGGACCTGCCCACCGACCGACCGCGCCCGCCGATGCAGACGTTCGAGGGCGCGGTCGCCACGCACACGCTGCCCGCGGAGCTGGCCAAGAGGCTGCGCGGGCTGAGCCAGGAACGCGGCGCGACGCTCTACATGACGCTGCTGGCGGCGCTGCACACGCTGGTGTACCGCTACAGCGGCCAGGAGGACGTCTGCGTCGGCTCGCCGGTGGCGGGGCGCACCCGTCCGGAGTTCGAGAGTGTGGCCGGCTGCTTCATCAACACGCTGGTCATGCGCGCCCGGCTCGACGGCGACCTGCCGTACACCGAGCTGCTGGCGCAGGTGCGCGAGTACGCGCTCGGCGCCTACGCCCACCAGGGCGTGCCGTTCGAGCGGCTGGTGGAGGAGCTGAACCCGCCCAGGGACCTGTCCCGCAACCCGCTCTTCCAGGTGCTGTTCAACCTGCTCAACCTGCCCCAGAGCGACCTGGGCATGACCGGGCTGACCGTGACCGACCGGCCCGTGGAGACCCGCACCGCCCAGGTGGACCTGGCTCTCCAGGTCTACGAGCAGGACGACGAGCTGCTGTGCCGGCTGGAGTACAACACCGCGCTGTACGACGAGGGCACCGCCCGGCGGCTGCTGCGCCACTACGAGCTGCTGCTCGGCGCGATCGTCGAGGCGCCCGCGACCCGGCTGTCCGCTCTGAGCTTCCTCACCGGCGAGGAGCTGGCCGAACAGCTCGGCGGCCAGGACGGCCAGGCGCCCGGCGGCTGCGTGCACGAGCTGGTCGAGGCCCAGGCCGACCGGACGCCCGACGCGGTGGCCGTCGCCTTCGAGGGCGAGTCGCTGACGTACCGGGAGCTGGACGAGCGGGCCAACCGGACCGCCCACCGGCTGCGGTCGGCCGGCGTCGGCCCCGAGACGCTGGTCGGCGTGGCCATGGAACGGTCGGCCACGATGCTGGTCACGCTGCTCGGCGTGCTCAAGGCGGGCGGCGCGTACGTGCCGCTCGACCCGATGTACCCCCAGGACCGCCAGGACTACATCCTCGGCCACTCCGGCATCGGCGTGCTGGTCACCGAGCGCGAGCTGGCCGGGCGCTACACCGCCTTCCAGGGCCAGCTGCTCCTGGCCGACGACGGCTTCCCCGGCGAGAGCGCGGCCCGGCCGCCCGCCCTGGCCACGGCCGGGAACCCCTGCTACGTCCTGTACACCTCCGGCTCGACCGGGCAGCCGAAGGGCGTGCGCGTCCAGCACTCCTCGGTGGTCAACTTCCTCGACTCGATGAGCCGCGAGCCCGGCCTGACCGGGCGGGACACGCTGGTGGCCGTCACGACGTTCGCCTTCGACATCTCCGTGCTGGAGCTGTTCCTGCCGCTCACCGTCGGGGCCAGGGTGGTGATCGCGAGCCGCGAGGCCGCCTACGACCCGCTGCGGCTGGCCGCCCTGCTGGAGGAGGCCACCGTCATGCAGGCCACCCCGGCGACCTGGCGGCTGCTGCTGTCGGCGGGCTGGGCCGGCAGGGCCGGTCTGAAGGCGCTGTGCGGCGGCGAGGCGCTTCCCGCCGACCTGGCCGCCGACCTGCGCGGCCGGGTGGCCGAGCTGTGGAACATGTACGGGCCGACCGAGACCACGATCTGGTCCACGATCACCAGGGTCGGCGACGGGCCGATCACGATCGGCCATCCGATCGCCAACACCCGGATCCTGCTGCTCGACGCCGCGCTGGAGCTGGTGCCGACCGGCGTGATCGGCGAGCTGTACATCGGCGGCGCGGGCCTGGCCCGCGACTACCTCGGCCGGCCGGACCTGACGGCCGAGCGGTTCGTCACCTGGCAGGACGGCAGCCGGCTCTACCGGACCGGCGACCTGGCCCGCCGCCGCGGCGACGGGACGATCGAGTTCCTCGGCCGGGCCGACGGCCAGGTGAAGGTGCGCGGCTACCGGATCGAGCTGGGCGAGATCGAGACGCTCCTGCTGGCGCATCCGGCGGTCGGCTCGGCGGCGGTGGTGGTGCGCGGCGCGGAGGAGGACAAGAGCATCGCCGCCTACCTGGTCGCCGACGGCGAGCACGACTGGCGCGAGCACCTGCGGCGCAAGCTGCCCGACTACATGATCCCGTCGTCGTTCACCCTGCTGGACGCGCTGCCGCTGACCCCCAACGGCAAGGTGGACCGCAAGGCCCTGCCCGAGCCGGTGGGTCCGACGCGGTCCGAGGGGACGGCGCCGCGCACCCCGGCCGAGGTCCGGCTGGCCGAGCTGTGGTCGTCGATCCTGGGCGTGAGCGGCGTCGGCATCGACGACGACTTCTTCGCGCTCGGCGGCGACTCCTTCAAGGCCGTGCGCGCCGTACGCGACTCCGGGATCCCGGCGACCGTACTGGACCTGTTCAAGAACCCGACGATCCGCGCGTTCGCCACGCTCGACGGGTCGGCCCAGCCCACCGGGCTGCTGCACGAGCTGACGCCGCCGCGTCCCGCGGCCACGGTGACGCTGGTCTGCCTGCCGTTCGCGGGGGCCGGGGCGATCACGTACCAGCCGCTGGCGGCGGCGGTGCCCGAGCACATCACGATGCTCGCGCTGGAGCCGCCGGGCCACGACACCGGCAATCCCGGCGAGCCCGCGCTGCCCTTCACCGAGCTGGTCGAGGGCTGCGTGAAGGAGATCAAGGAACGGGTGCGCGGGCCGGTGCTGCTGTACGGGCACTGCATGGGCGGCGCGCTCACCGTCGAGCTGGCGCGCCGGCTGGAGGAGGAGGGCGTCGACCTGGTGAAGGTGGTCGTCGGCGGCCACTTCCCGGCGCCGCGCCTGCCCGGCAAGGCGTTCGCCTGGTTCCGCCGGGTCTTCCCGATGGAGCGGTGGACGTCCAAGCGGCAGGCGCTGGAGTTCCTGCGGGCCATGGGCTTCTTCACCGAGGACCTGGACCCGCGCGAGCGCGACTTCATCATGGGCGTCTTCCTGCGCGACACCCAGGAGGGCGAGGACTACTACACCCGGCTGTACCAGGAGCCGATCAGGAAGCTGTCCGCGCCGCTGGTGTGCGTGGTCGGCGAGAACGACCGCGCCACCGAGCTGTACGAGGAGCGCTTCCGCGAATGGGAGGCGTTCTCCGACTCGGTGTCGCTGGAGGTCATCCCGAAGGCCGGGCACTACTTCGCCAAGCACCAGGCGCCCGAGCTGGCCGAGATCCTCGGCGGCGGCGAACGGCCGCCCGCGCCGCTGCCGCCGCGCTTCCAGCAGGCCAGCCTGAAGACGTTCTTCCTGGTGGCCTTCGGCCAGCTCGTGTCGCTGATCGGCACCGGGCTGACCACGTTCGGCCTCGGCCTGTGGGTCTACCAGCAGACGCGGTCGATCTCGATGTTCGCCATCGTCTCGGTCATGGCGCTGCTGCCCGCCGTGGTGCTGGCGCCGATCGCCGGCACGGTCGCCGACCGCTGGAACCGCCGGACCGTCATGATCACCGCCGACTCGGCGGCCGGCTTGGCCTCGGCCTCGCTGGCCGCGCTGCTCTGGACGGGCGGGCTGCACCTGTGGCACGTCTACGTCATCGTCGCGGTCGGGTCGATCTCCACGGCCTTCCATCAACCGGCGTACATGGCGGCGGTGGCCCAGCTCGTGCCCAAACGGTATTACGGCAGGGCCAACGGCATGGCCCAGCTCGGGCAGGCGGCCGGGACCGTCCTGGCGCCGCTGCTGGGCGGGGCGCTCATGGCGGCCGTCGGGCTGCGCGGCGTCATCGTGATCGACCTGTCCTCCTTCCTCTTCGCGGTCACCGTGACGCTGGCCGTCCGTTTCCCGAACGCGCTGTTCAAGAAGCAGGAGGAGCCGTTCTGGCGGGAGGTGACGGGCGGCTGGCGCTACATCACCCGCAGGCACGGCCTGCTGGCGATCATCCTGTTCACCTCGTTCCTGAACTTCCCGTTCGCGATGGTCGAGGTGTTGTCCACGCCGCTGCTGCTCAGCCTCACCGACACCCGCGGGCTCGGCATCGCGCTGTCGATGACCGGCGTGGGCCTGGTGATCGGCAGCGTGATCATGACGGTGACCGGCGGCCTGACCCGCCGCACGAACGGCATCCTGGGCTGCTTCGTCGCCCTGGGCGTCGCCTTCGCGGTCATCGGCCTGGCGCCCCACCCGGCGCTGCCCGCGACCGGCCTGTTCCTCGTCGGCCTGCTGACCGCGCTGCTGAACGCGCACTGGTTCTCGATCGTGCAGCAGAAGGTCGGCCTCGACCTGCAGGGCCGGGTCATCGCGACCAACCTGATGCTCAGCTGGGCCATGGTCCCGATCGGCTTCCTGCTGGCCGGCCCGCTGGTCGAGCACGTCTTCGACCCGATCGCCGGGGCCGCCCGGGGCCGGGGCATCGGCCTGCTCACGATCGTGGCGGGCGCGGTGACCGTGCTGATCGGCCTGGCGGCCTGGCGGTACCGGCCGGTCCGCTACCTGGAGGACGACCTGCCGGACGCGATCCCGGACGCGGTGGCCATCACCGACAAGGATCTGATCCAGCAGGCCGCCGACCGCCAACTGGTTCCCTGAACCGACGTCCCCCGGTGCGCGCGGGCGCCGTACCGGGGGACGCCGGCGTCAGTCCACCTCGGCGACCGCCTGGGCGAACTGGGCGGAGTAGAGGCGGGCGTAGGCGCCGTCCGCCGCCAGGAGGGCCTCGTGGGTGCCCTGTTCGACGATGCGGCCGTCCTCCATCACCAGGATCAGGCTGGCGTCGCGGATCGTGGACAGGCGGTGGGCGATCACGAAGCTCGTCCGGCCCTCGCGCAGCGAGCTCATCGCCCGCTGGATGAGCACCTCGGTACGGGTGTCGACCGAGCTGGTGGCCTCGTCCAGGATGAGGATCGCCGGCTCGGACAGGAACGCGCGGGCGATCGTGATGAGCTGCTTCTCGCCCGCGCTGACCGTGGCGCCCTCGTCGTCGATCACCGTGTCGTAGCCGTCGGGCAGCGTGTGCGCGATGCGGTCGACGTGGGCGGCCCGCGCGGCGGCCTCGATGCGCTCGCGGGTGGCGCCCTCGGCCCCGTAGCCGATGTTCTCGGCGATGGTGCCGCCGAACAGCCAGGTGTCCTGGAGCACCATGCCGATGTCGGCGCGCAGCTCTTCCCTGGACATGTCGGCCGTGTCGACGCCGTCGAGGGTGATGCGGCCGCCGGTCACCTCGTAGAAGCGCATGATGAGGTTGACCAGGGTCGTCTTGCCCGCTCCCGTGGGGCCGACGATGGCCACGGTCTGGCCGGGCTCCACGGTCAGCGACAGGTTCTCGATCAGCGGCCGGTCGGGGCTGTAGCGGAAGGAGACGTCCTCGAACGCCACCCGGCCCCGCAGCTCGGCCGGACGCGCGGGCTCGGCCGGCTCGGCCGACTGCTCGGGGGCGTCCAGCAGCTCGAAGACCCGCTCGGCCGAGGCGATGCCCGACTGGACGAGGTTCGCCATGCCGGCCACCTGGGTGAGCGGCTGGCTGAACTGCCGGGAGTACTGGATGAACGCCTGCACGTCGCCCAGCGAGATCGAGCCCGAGGCCACCTTGAACCCGCCCACGACGGCCACCAGCACGTAGTTGACGTTGCCGATGAACATCATCGCCGGCTGGATGACGCCGGAGATGAACTGGGCGCGGAAGCTGGAGGCGTACAGGGCCTGGTTGTGCTCCTCGAAGGTGGCGGCGGCCTCCTGCTGCCGGCCGAAGACCTTGACCAGGGTGTGGCCGCCGTACATCTCCTCGATGTGGCCGTTGAGCTTGCCGGTGGACGACCACTGCTTGATGAACTCCGGCTGCGACCGCTTGCCGATGACGGTGGTGACGTAGACCGACACGGGCACCGTGACCAGGGCGATGAGCGCCAGGATCGGCGAGATCCAGAACATCACCACCAGCACGCCCACGACGGTCAGCACCGACGAGATGAGCTGGCTCATGGTCTGCTGGAGGGTCTGGGCGATGTTGTCGGTGTCGTTGGTGGCCCGGCTGAGGATCTCGCCGCGCGGCTGGCCGTCGAAGTAGCTGAGCGGCAGCCGTCCCAGCTTGGCCTCGATCCGCTCGCGCAGCCGGGACGCCGCCCGCTGCACGACGGTCGTGGTGAGCCGGAACTGCACGATGCCGAGCAGCGCCGCCACCACGTAGATGGCCAGCACCCAGCCCAGCACGTAGGCCAGCCCGGTGAAGTCGATGCCCTGGCCGGGCACGACGTGCATCGAGGACACCATGTCGGCGAAGTTGCCCTCGCCCTTGGCGCGCAGGCCCGCCACGGCCTGCTCCTTGGTGATCCCGGCGGGCAGCCGGGCGCCGATGATGCCGGAGAAGATCAGGTCGGTGGCGTGGCCGAGGATCTTGGGGCCGGTGACGGTGAGCGCCACGCTGGCGACGCCGAGGGCCAGGACGACCCCGAGCAGCGCGCGCTCGGGCCGCAGCAGGCGCATCAGCTTGCGCAGCGTGCCGCCGAAGTCGAGCGCCTTCTCGGCGGGCCCGGACATCATCCTGCCCGGTCCGAAGGCGGGCTGCGGGCGGCGCGCGGGAGCCTGGGCGGTCATGCCGCGGCCTCCTGTTCGGTGAGCTGGGACAGCACGATCTCCCGGTACGTCGGGCAGGTCTCCATGAGCTCGGCGTGGTCGCCGCTGCCGACCACGCGTCCCTCGTCGAGGACCAGGATGAGGTCGGCGTCGCGGATCGTGTTCACCCGCTGGGCGACGATGACGATCGTGGCGTCGGTGATCTCCTCGGCCAGGGCGGCGCGCAGGCGGGCGTCGGTGGCGTAGTCGAGGGCGGAGAAGGAGTCGTCGAACAGGTAGATCTCCGGCCGGTGCACGAGGGTCCTGGCGATGGCCAGGCGCTGGCGCTGGCCGCCGGAGACGTTCGTGCCGCCCTGGGAGATCGGCTCGTCCAGGCCGCCGGGCATCGCCTCGACGAACTCGCGGGCCTGGGCGATCTCCAGGGCCCGCCACAGCTCCTCGTCGGTGGCGTCGGGCCGGCCGTAGCGCAGGTTGGAGGCCACGGTGCCGGAGAACAGGTAGGGCCCTTGCGGGACCAGGCCGACCGCGCGGGCCAGGGCCGCCGGGTCGAGGTCGCGCACGTTGACGCCGTCCACCAGCACGTCGCCGGCGGTCGCGTCGAACAGCCGCGGGACGAGGTTGAGCAGCGTCGTCTTGCCGCTGCCGGTGCTGCCGATGATCGCGGTGGTACGGCCGCGCCGCGCGGTGAAGCTCACCCCGGACAGCACCGGGTCCTCGGCGCCCGGGTAGCGGAAGTCCACGGACCGCAGCTCCAGCTCGCCCGCGTGCCCGTCGGGGATGACGGGCTCGGCGGGCGGGTGGACGGTCGGGTCGGTGCCGAGCACGTCCTCGATGCGCTCGGCGGAGACCTCGGCGCGCGGGATCATCATGAACATGAACATGGCCATCATCACCGACATCAGGATCTGCATCAGGTAGGAGATGACCGCGGTCAGCGCGCCGACCTGCATGGCCCCGTCGGCGATGCGCTGGCCGCCGAACCAGATGACGGCGACGCTGGAGACGTTCACGACCAGCATGACCGAGGGGAACATCAGCGCCATCAGCCGCCCGACCCGCAGCGACACGTCGGTGAGCCGTTCGTTGGCCACGCCGAAGCGCTCGCGCTCGTGCCGGTCGCGGACGAACGCCCTGATGACCCGGATGCCGATGATCTGCTCGCGCAGCACCTGGTTGATCCGGTCGATGCGCTCCTGCATGGTGCGGAACAGCGGGCGCATGCGCCACACGACCAGGCCGACGATGACGATCATCACCGGCAGCACGACGAGCAGCAGCGACGACAGCGCCGTGTCCTGGCGCAGCGCCAGCACGATGCCGCCGACGCACATGATCGGCGCGGCCACCATCATCGTGAACGTCATCAGCACGAGCAGCTGCACCTGCTGCACGTCGTTGGTGGTCCGGGTGATCAGGGACGGCGCCCCGAACCTGTTGACCTCCTGCACCGAGAAGCCCTGCACCCGGTGGAAGATCGCGGCCCGCAGGTCGCGGCCGAGGGCCATCGAGGTTCTGGCGCCGTAGTAGACGGCCACGATCGAGCAGACGATCTGGATGAACGTCACGCCGAGCATCACCAGCCCGACGCGCATGATGTAACCGGTGTCGCCGGTGACGACTCCGTGGTCGATGATGTCGGCGTTGAGTGTGGGGAGGTAGAGCGTGGCCAGTGTCTGCACGAACTGGAAGAGGACCACGAGCGTGATCTCCTTCCCGTACGGCCTGAGCTGGACCCGCAGCAGGCGTAGCAGCATCAACGGACGCTTTCTGTCGAGGGGGTGAGGGAGGGCCGCACCAGCAGCCCGTCGAGCAGGACGGAGACGATCTCCTCGTCGTCCATGTCGCCGAAGTCGCCGGACAGGCCGAAACCGCGGTGGACGCTCACCGAGACGAGCATGAGCAGCAGTTGCGCCGTGGCCATGGGCGAGCGGCGCAGGTGGTCGCGGTCAGGCTCGACGAGGGCGGCGAGCGCGGTGGTGATGCGGGTGCGGCTGGCCAGCATGTACTCGTGGAACTCGGCGTCCTCGGCCATGAGCTCGCGGGGCACGGCGAAGATGTTGACGTTGGCCGTCATGCCCGCCCGCAGCAGCGCCGCCACCTCGCACAGCCGGGCGCGCAGCCCCTTCGTGGCGGCGATGGCGGCGAACGCGCGCTCGGCCGGACCGGGGTCGAACGCGCTCATCAGGGCCGCGCGCAGCAGCGTGGCCTTGTCGGGGAAGACGCCGAAGATCGTGCCCTCGGCCACGCCCGCGGCCTCGGCGATCTGGCGGGTGCTGACGGCGGTGCCGTGCGCGCGCAGCAGGGGGACGGTGGCCTCGATGAGGGCGGCACGGCGGTCTTCGGGCGCCATCGCGGGCACCCGTCGCCTTCTGGTCATGCGGACGAGCGTAATGAGTGAGTACTCGCTCGTTCAAATCATTATTTGTCGGGCATGCGTTGTGGCTGGTCAGCCCGCCGGCTTGTCGTCGGCCAGGTTCCTGAGCCAGACGCCGACGTTCTGCATGAGCACGTCCAGCTCGCGGCGGAGCTCGGCGTTCTCGCGGCGGAGCCAGAGCAGCTCGTCCCGCTCCTCCAGGGAGAGCACGCCGGTCTCCTCCGGCTGGACCGGCCGCGGGTGGTGGCGGCCCTCGGGGGCGAGGTCGTGCGAGCGGAACGCGTCCTCCCAGGGACCGAGGGCCTCGGCGGACGCCGGAGCGGGACCGGCCGCCGGGGCGGGAGTGGGGGCGGCGGTGGGGACGGTGGTGGGGACGGACGTCGCGGCGAGGGCCGGCGCGGCGGCGGCCACGGGCTTCGGCAGCGTCAGGGTGACCAGCGCGGCGACCACCGCGACGCCGCAGCCGATCATCAGGGCGGTGCGGAAGCCGGTCTCCGACGGCAGCGTGTGGCCGCCGACCGTGACGGTGAGCTGGGCCAGGACGACGCCGACCACGGCGGCGCAGACCGAGGTGCCGATGGAGCGCATCAGGGTGTTGAAGCTGTTGGCCGAGGCGGTCTCGCTCCTCGGCACCGCGCCCATGATGAGGGCGGGCATCGCGCCGTACGCCAGGCCGACCCCGGCGCTGCCGATGCAACCGGCGATCATCAGACCCCAGCTCCAGCCCATCAGGCCGAGGGCGGCGCCGTAACCGGCCGCGATGACCAGCGCGCCGACGAACAGGCTGGTCTTGGGCCCGCGGGCGGCCGACAGCCGGGCGCCCAGCGAGGAGACCGCCATCATCATCAGCCCGGACGGCGCCATCCAGAGCCCGGCGGCCAGCATCGACTGGCCCAGGCCGTAGCCGAGCGCCGCGGGCAGTTGCAGGATCTGCATGAGGACCAGGGACTGGGCGTACATGGCGAAGCCGACGAGGATCGAGGCCAGGTTGGTGAGCAGCACCTGCGGACGGGCGGTGGTGCGCAGGTCCACGAGCGGGTCGCGGACGCGCAGCTCCCACAGGGCCCACAGCAGGGCGAGCAGCACGGCGCCGCCGAGCAGCCCGAGGGTGGTGCCGCTCGACCAGCCCCAGTCACCGCCCTTCGAGACGCCGAGCAGCAGGCACACCAGCGCCGCGCCCAGGCCGAACGCGCCGACGAGGTCGAGGCGGCCCCGGGCGGCGGCGGGCGTGGCCGGGACCAGCAGCCAGATCAGCACCCCGACCAGCACGCTCAGCGCGGCCGCGCCCCAGAACAGCACCCGCCAGTCGGCGTACTCGGCGACGGCGGCCGAGATCGGCAGCCCGAGCGCGCCGCCGATGCCCATGGACGAGCTCATCAGCGCGATGGCCGGGCCGACGCGCTGGGGCGGCAGCAGGTCGCGCAGCGCGCTGACGCCGAGCGGGATCATGCCGACGCCGAGCCCCTGGAGGCCGCGTCCGGTGATCATCGGGATCAGGGAGCCGGACAGCGCGCACACGACCGATCCGGCGACGAGCGGCACCGAGCAGACGAGCATCATGGTGCGCTTGCCGTAGAGGTCGCCGAGCTTGCCGATCACGGGGGTGGCGACCGCGCCGACCAGCAGCGTCACGGTGATCACCCATGACGTGTCGGCGGGGGCGGCGTGCAGCAGCCGCGGCAGCTGGCCGATGAGCGGCACCACCAGCGTCTGCATGAGCGAGCCGACGATGCCGGCGACCGCGAGCACGCTGACGATCCCGCCGCCGGAGCGCGGGCTGGGCGCGGAATGCACCATTAATCCCCCTATTGTCCGAATGCACCCTACACAGGGTGTGGCCCCTGCACAACCTGTGCAGCCTGCACACCGGGGCTCTCGCCAGGGGGGATGACGCGGCCCGTCCAGCACGGGCCGCCGGAGGTCAGCCGCGGTCCAGGGCGCCGCCGTCGAGCACCTGGTCGATGTGGGCGGCCAGTTCGACGTCGCGCTCGGTGACCCCGCCCGCGTCGCCCGTCGAGAGCCGGAAGCGGATGCCCTCCCCCGTACGCTCGATCTCGGCCTGGTGACCCAGCGCCGCGCCCTCGTTGTGCACCGCCTCGCTGAGCCAGCCGAAGCTGTCGGGCGTGATCGGCACGTCCTTGACCAGGGCGTCGCCGTCCCGCCGCCAGCCCTCCAGCGCCGCCATGGCGGTGTCGATGTCCTCGTCGGTCAGGCGTTCGGCCATGTTCCCCCCAAAGTGCTCGTCTCCCGACGCTCGGCTACCACCGATGAGCCGCTTCACACCCGCCATGTCCCTCTATAACGTGTAGTACTACGATTCGTAGAGGGGACGGCTCATGCGGGCGCTGGTGGCGGGGGCGGGGATCAGCGGGCTGGCGGTCGCGCGCGGCCTGGTCGCGGACGGCCACGAGGTCGTCGTCCTGGAAGGCGCGGACGGCCTGCGCCTCGGCGGCGGCGCGATCACGCTGTGGTGCAACGGGACGGCGATCCTCGGCGACCTCGGCGTGGACCTGGCGGGCACCGGCCAGCGGCTGTCCACGTTATCCCTGCGCACGGCCCGGGGCCGCCGGATCACGGAAGTGGACCTGGAGTCCCTGACGGCCCGCTTCGGCTCGGCGCCCCGGGTGATCCCGCGCGGCTCGCTGATCAAGCTTCTGGCCGCCGGCCTCCCGGACGGCTCCGTACGGTTCGGCGCGCGCGTACGGGACCTGGAGACCGACCGCGACGGCGTGCGGGTGCGGACCGCGACGGGCGCGGAGTACGAGGCGGACCTCCTGGTCGGAGCCGACGGCGTGCGCTCGCGGGTGCGCGCGCTCGCGCTGGGCGACGGCCCCGCGGCGACCACGGGCCTGGCGATCTGGCAGGGCCTGACGCCCGCCCCCTTCGACCCCGGCCCGACCACGACCCTGATGATCGGACGGCAGGCCGACGCCGGCTTCATGAGCGCGGGCGACGGGCTCATGCAGTGGTTCTTCGAGCTGCCCTGGTCCCCGGCCGACCCGCCCGCGCACAAACCGGTGGAGATGCTGCGCCGCCGCTTCGCCGGTTGGGGCGCGCCGGTCGCGCGGGTCCTGGACTCGCTCTCCGACGGCGACGTCGAGCTGTTCCCGCACACCCGGCACAGGGTCCCGCGCCGCTGGGGCGCCGGGCGGTGCGTGCTGCTCGGCGACGCGGCGCACGCGATGCCGCCCGTCGGGGCACACGGCACCAACCAGGCGCTTGAGGACGTGGCCGCGCTGACCGCCTGCCTGCGGGCCGCGCCCGCCCCGGACGCGGTCGTGGACACAGTCGTGGACACAGTCGTGGACGCGTACTCGGCGCGACGCAGGCGGCGGGCGGCGCGGGCCTCGGCGGTGGCCGCGAACACGCTCGCGGCGTCGGGCCCGAGGGCGCTCATGCAGAGCGAGCCGGTGATGCGGCTGATGGCCGCCGTCCCGCCGCGCCTGGCGGCGCCGGGGTTCGCGGGTCTGCTGCGCGCCCTGAGCGACCGGATCTGACACTCGTGGCGCACGCCTGCGCCATTTCTGACATAGGGGTTGACCCCGCCGGGACGGCCTGCCACCGCCGCCGAGGCTGTGACAGGCCGGTAATCACAAGATCGTTTGTATAAATGCTTGAGTTATCGCATTTACGACCTGACTTACTCCGCATTTCGGGCAAGTCATTTTTGTCAGGACGCACAAACTGTTTGCCGAAACCCGGTGAAATGTGATCAGTTTACGGACGTGAGAGATTTTCTCATTGTCGGGGGCGGCGTCGCGGGCGCCTGCGCGGGGTTCTTCCTCGCCGGGTACGGCACCGTGACCCTGCTCGAAGCCGAACAGGTCACCGGCCACCACTCGACCGGCCGGTCGGCGGCCCTCTTCTCGGAGTACTTCGGCAACCCGGCCGTCCGGGCTCTCACGGCGGCGAGCAGGGACTTCCTCGCCGCGCCTCCTCCGGGCTTCGCCGACGTCCCGCTGCTGACCCCGCGCGGCGTGCTCGCGCTGTGCCCGTACGGCGGGGAGAAGCTGTTCGACGACGTGCTGGCCGAGGGACGGCGGGCCCCGACGCCGGCCGTGGAGATCGCCTCCGCCGAGGCCCTGGAGCACTGCCCGATCCTGCGTCCGGGCCGGTTCAGCCGCGCGATGCTGAAACCGGGCGCCATGGACATCGACGTGGACGCCCTCCACCAGGGGTTCCTGCGCGGCATCCGGGCCCGGGGCGGTCAGGTCCTCACCTCCGCCCGGGTACGGGCGCTGTCGCGCACGTCCGGCGTCTGGCGGGCGGTCACCGACACGGGCGAGCACGCCGCGCCGACGCTGGTCAACGCCGCCGGGGCGTGGGCCGACGAGGTCGCCGCGCTGGCCGGGGTGCGTCCGGTGGGGCTGCGCCCGCTGCGCAGGACCGCGTTCCTGGTGGACCTGCCCGGCGGGACGGACGCCCGGTCCTGGCCGATGGTCACCGACGTGGCGGACACGTTCTACTTCAAGCCCGAGTCCGGCCGGCTGCTGGTCTCCCCCGCCGACGCCACCCTCGTGGCGCCCTGCGACGCCCGTCCCGACGACCTGGACGTCGCCGTCGGCGTGCGGCGCGTCCAGGAGGCCACGACGCTGGAGATCCGCAGCGTCCGGCACGCCTGGGCGGGGCTGCGCAGCGAGGTGGCCGACGGGACGCCGGTGATCGGGCCGGCGCCCGACGCTCCGGGGTTCGTCTGGCTGGCCGCCCTCGGCGGCTACGGGGTCCAGACGTCGCCCGAGGCGGGCCGGATCGCGGCCGCGGCGGCCATCGGCGGGACCGGCGGGGACGGTGAACCGGCGTACGCGCCGGGCCGGCTCTGGAACGACTTGGAACGCCTATGAGGAAGGCGACGGGGGCGCGTGAGGCAAGGGGACCGGTCGCCGTTCGTACATTCCTGACAGAGAGGTGGAGATGACCGGCAACACCCGCGGCTTCACCGGCCGGGCGGTCGACTTCGGCCCGTTCCGTCCCGTCCCGGCGTTGATCGAGGAGCAGACCGACCGGTGCCCCGAGCGGCCGGCGGTCACCTACGACGGCAGGACCCTCACCTACAGGCAACTGGACGACCTGGTCAACGGCCTGGCGGCGACGCTGGCCGGGCACGGCGTGGGCAAGGGCGACGTGGTCGCCGCCCTGCTGGTCAACTCGCTGGAGCTGCCGGTCGCGTACCTGGCGCTGATGAAGCTGGGCGCCGCGTTCGTGCCGCTCGACCCGTCATGGCCGGTCGAGCGGGTGCGCGACACCCTCGACGTGCTGCCGGACGGGCCGATCCTGTGCGCGGGCGGCGAGCGGCTGCCGCCGGACGCGGCCCGCCGGGCGGTCGTCGTCGGGATCGACACGATCGTCCCGACCTCCGAACGCCCGGCGGTCACCCTCGGCCCGGACGACCTGGTGTACGGCTACTTCACCTCCGGCACCACCGGGACCCCCAAGTGCGCGATGAACCGGCACGGCGGCCTGGCCAACCGGCTGCGCTTCATGACCCGCTACTTCGCCGCGACCGGCGACGACGTGGTGCTCCAGAACAGCAGGCACACCTCCGACTCCGCGCTGTGGCAGCTGTTCTGGCCGCTGACCACCGGCGGGCGCACCGTGCTGCCCGTCCAGGGCGACTTCCTCAACCTCCGGCACACCATCGACCTGATCGCCCGGTACGGCATCACCACCGCCGACTTCGTCTCCAGTGTCTTCAACGCCCTGGTCGCCATCGTGGACGGTGACCCCGCCGCCCTGGGCGCGCTGTCGTCCCTGCGCCGGCTCGTCGTCGGCAGCGAGGCGGTCAGCCCGCGCGCGGTGCACCGCCTGATGGCCCTGCTGCCCGGCCTCGACCTCACCAACGGTTACGGCCCGACCGAGGCGTCCATCGGGATGGTCTTCCACCGGGTCTCGGCGGCCGACGGCGACGCCGTCCCGCTGGGCCGCCCGATCGACAACTGCTACGCGGTCGTGGTGGACGAGGACCTGCGTCCGGTCCCCGTGGGCACGACCGGCGAGATCGCGATCGGCGGCGTCTGCCTGGGCGCGGGCTACCTGGGCGACCCGGCCGCGACGGCCAGGGCGTTCGTGGGCAACCCGTTCCCCGGCGAGATCCCCGGCGACCGCCTCTACCTCACGGGCGACCTCGGCCACCTGGACGACGACGGCCGCCTGTTCTTCGCCGGCCGCAAGGACTTCCAGGTCAAGATCCATGGCGTTCGGATCGAGCTGGGCGAGATCGCCGCGGCGGCCCAGCGCTGCCCCGGCGTGCTGCAGGCCGAGGTCCTGGTGGCCGAGCAGGCGGGGGTGAAGGCGCTGGCGCTGTTCGCCTCCGGCAGGGGCCTGACCGAGGCCGCGCTGGCCGCCGAGCTGCGCCGCACCGTGCCGCGCACCAGCGTCCCGCGCTACTTCTTCCCGCTGGCCGAGATGCCGCTGCACGACAACGGCAAGGTGGACCGCGGCCGGCTCCAGGAGATCCTCGACGGCAGGCTGGCCGAGGACACCGCGCTGCTGGCCGAGAGCGCGCCGACCGCGAGCCTGGGCGACCAGGTGCTGCGGGCGATGCGCTCGGCTCTGGGCTGGCCGGGCCTCACCGCGGAGACGCACTTCGCCGAGTCGGGCGGCGACTCCATCCAGGCCCTGTCCGTGGTCCACATGATCACCGCCGAGACCGGCGTGCGCGTGGACGTCAAGGACCTGTACGACCACCCGACGGCCGGCGCGCTGGCCCTGCTGATCGAGCGCCGGCGGCACGACCACGAGGCCATCGAGGAGGAGTCGGTGCTGATGGCGCGCGACTCCGTGGTCCCCGACGGGGAGCCCATCAGGCGCGCGTCCAGGCCGGACCGGCTGCGCACGGTGCTGGTCACCGGGGCCACCGGGTTCGTCGGCAGCCGCCTGGTGCACGAGCTGCTGGACCGCGGCGGGCTGCGGGTGTGCTGCCTGGCGCGGGCGGCCGACGACGAGGCGGCCACGGCCCGGGTGGTGGCCGCGCTCACCGAGCGGGGGTTGTGGCAGCCGCGCTTCGCCGACCGGCTGGAGGGCTACGCGGGCGACCTGTCCTTACCCGGCCTCGGGCTGGACGGCTCCACCTGGGAGCATCTGGCCCGAGCCTGCGACCTGGTGCTGCACAACGGCGCGATGGTGAACTTCCTGTTCGACTACCGCGCCCACCGCCAGGCCAACGTGCGCGGCACGATCGAGCTGGTGCGGCTGGCGATGGCCCACCATCCGGTGCCGCTGCACTACGTCTCGACGCTGGGCGCGTTGCAGACCGAGGCGCTCCACAGGGGCGAGCGCGTGCCGGAGGACTGCGACCCGGCGTCGGCCAGGCCGCCGGGCGGCGGCTACAGCCGGTCCAAGTGGATCGCCGAGCGCTACCTGGCCGAGGCCCGGCGCCGGGGCGCGCTGGTCACCGTGCTGCGGCTCGGCGAGATCATGCCGAGCGCCGACAACGGGTATCCGAACCCGGTCGCCTTCACCCATCTGCTGCTCTCGGCGTTCCTGCGGCTGGGCGTGCGTCCCGACGTCGCCACGCGCACCGACTACACGCCGGTCGACTACGTCGCCGCGCGGGTCGGGGCGGCCGTGGTCGACCCCGAGGTCTGGGGCCGTACGCTGCACGTCTTCCGCGGCGAGAGCGTCAGCATCGACGACGTGCCGGCGCGGGCGGGCGTGCCGGTCACGCCGATCCCGTGCGGCGACTTCGCGCGGCTCGTCCGCGAGACCGGCCAGGCGAGCGCGGACCGCGAGCTGATCACGCTCGCCTCGCTGCTGCCCGTCGCGGCGGACGAGGAGGAGCTGCGCCGGGCGTTCGGCGGGCTGCTGACCGACAATCCCGCGCTCTTCCGCAAGGACGAGTGCCACAGGCTCGAACAGCGATGGCGGCTCGGCGAGGGCACCCTCGACGGCCCGATCGCCGCCTACCACGCCCGGCTGGCGGGCACGGCAGGGCAGCGGGTGCCCACCGGTTGATCAGGAAAGGTCAGGAAAGGTCAGGAATGCGCTACCGCAAGATGGGAAACCTCGGCTGGGAGGTCAGCGAGGTCGGGTACGGCATGTGGGGCATCGGCGGCGGCCCCGGCGGCTTCACCGGCTGGGACTACGACGTCGCCCCCCGGTGCCTCGACGAGGCGGTCGAACTGGGCTGCACCTTCTTCGACACCGCCTGGGTCTACGGCCGCGGCGTCAGCGAGCAGCTTCTCGGCGCGCTGCTGCGCCGCCACTCCGGCCACCGGCTGTACGTGGCCACGAAGATCCCCCCGAAGAACCGCGAATGGCCCCCGCGACCGGACGACACCCTCGACGACGCCTACCCCGCCGAGCACATCCGCGAGTACACCCACCGCAGCCTGGAGAACCTGGGCGTCTCGCGCATCGACCTCATGCAGTTCCACACCTGGGAGGACCGCTGGGCCCGCGACGAGCGGTGGCAGGAGGCGATCAGGGACCTCAAGAGCGAGGGCGTGATCGACGCGGTCGGCATCAGCGTCAACCGATGGGAGCCGGCCAACTGCCTCGCCGCCCTCGACACCGGCCTGATCGACGTCATCCAGGTCATCTACAACGTCTTCGACCAGGCGCCCGAGGACGAGCTGTTCGACCGGGCGCTGCGTGAGGGCGTGGGCATCATCGCCCGCGTCCCGTTCGACGAGGGCACGCTCACCGGCGCCCTGACCGCCGACAGCACGTGGCCGCCGGAGGACTGGCGCAGCACGTACTTCGGGCCGGAGAACCTGGGGCCGAGCGTCGAGCGGGCCGAACGGCTCAAGGCGGCGCTCCCCGAGGGGCTCTCGCTGCCGGAGGTCGCGCTGCGGTTCGTGCTGCACCACCCGGCGGTCAGCACGGTGATCCCCGGGATGCGCAGGCCCGAGCACGTGCGGGCCAACCTCGGCGTCTCCGACGGACGGCCGCTCGACCCGGACCTGCTGGCCGAGCTGCGGCGGCACCGCTGGGACCGGGAGCCCGCGTGGTGGTCGGGGTGAGCGAGCCGCTGGTCGCCATGTGGGCCCACTCGCGTTCGGCCTCGACGGCGTTCCTGCGCATGATGATCGAGCGGGGCGACGTGGCCGTCCTGCACGAGCCGTTCCTCGCGCTGACCGAGGAGGGCTCGCTCGCGCTGCCCTCGCCGGACGGCGGCCGGGTGACGGCCCGCTCGGAGAAGGACCTGCTGGCCCGGCTGGCGGAGCTGGCGCGGGCGCGGCCGGTGTTCGTCAAGGAGGTGCTCGACTACGAGTACCCGCACCTGTTCAAGCATCCGGAGGACCTGGCCGGGATCGCGCACACGTTCATCGTGCGCGACCCGCGGCCGACCATCGCCTCGCACTACGCCATCAAACCGGCGGTGACCTGCGACGAGATCGGCTACGAGCGGCTGTTCCGGCTGCACGAGCTGGTCCGGGAGGCCACCGGCCGGCGGCCGCTGGTGATCCGCACCGAACGGCTGATCCGCGAGCCCGCGGCGGTCGTCGAGGAGTTCTGCGCCTACACCGGCCTGCCGTTCCTGCCCGGCTCGCTCACCTGGGCCGCGGGCGACCGTCCGGAGTGGGGGCGGACCCGCCGCTGGCACCTGGACGCGAGCGGCAGCGCCGGGTTCGAGGACCGCCACAACGTCTACACCGCGACCGTGGACAACCATCCGGCCCTGCGGGCCTTCTACGACCACCATCTCCCCTTCTACCAGCGGCTCGTCCAGCACGAATAGGGAGCATCCATGTCAGAGTCACCGGGCCGGCTGTTCGCGCGCGCCTACGCCGACGATCCCGAGCACGCGGAAGTGACCTTCGACTACACCATCACCGAGGCGCACGAGCCGACCAAGGACCGGCCCCGGCTGACCGTGCGCAACCTGCTCAGGGTCGTCCCCGTCGAGGGCGACCGGGCCCGGTTCTGGACGGAGTCGCCGCCCGGCGAGGAGGAGCGGCGGGCGGTCCGCGACTCGGACGTGCGGCGCGAGGCGGCGTTCAGGTTCGGCATGTCGGAGGCCAAGGTGCAGCCGATCCAGGCGTGGGTGCAGATCCCCGACGGCCTGGACGCCGACCCGGACGCGCTGGCCACCTTCCTCGACTACCGCCTCCTGGTGCGGCTGGCCACGGCGGAGAACCTGGCCCTGACCACCGCCCTGCTGGGCCATCCGGAGATCGCCCGCCTGCCGTACGACGACTACGTCCACGGCGTGTTGTCGGCCTGCGACGAGGTCGAGCAGTCGGGCGCGACCCCGCACGCGATGATCGTCAACCCGCGCGACTACTACCACCGGCTGGTGGGCCGGGGCGGGCTGCTGGCCGAGCTGGCCGAGGGCAACGGCATGAAGGTCAGCCGCAACCGGTGGGTCGCGCCCGGGGACGCCCTGGTCGGCGACATCTCCGTGGCGGCCAGGCTGCTGGACGCGGGCCGCTCGGTGATCCGGGTGGCCGAGCCGCCGCCCGGCACGTTCGCCCGGCCCGGCGTGGCCGTCTGCGCGGAGGTGTACGAGGGCGTCGCGGTGCATCTACCGGGTTTGTTCTACCTGGTCACCCCTGCCGGGGAAAACACTGTGTTTCCCACTTCATAGCAATCGAGTAGAACGAGAACGACGAAAGGCGGTGACCGTGTCGGACGAGAGCCAGGAATTCCGGCGCAATGGTTGGTGGCGCGACGAAACCTTTTTGGACGACTTACGCCGCAACATAGTTGCATTTCCCGACAAATCAGCACTCATCAGCCGGCGGGTCGCCGACGGCGTCACCGACGTCGTCACGTACGCCGAAGTGGGCCGGATGACCGACCGCATCGCGCACGGCCTGGTCAGGCTGGGCGTGCGGCCGGGCGACTTCATCGCGATCCAGCTCCCCAACCGCAGGGAGACGCTGCCCCTCGCGCTGGCGTGCATGAAGATCGGCGCCCGCATCGCCCCGCAGATGCCCATCTACCGCCACCGCGAGCTGGACTTCATGATCCGGCTGACCGAGGCGAAGCTGTTCGTCACCACGAGCCACATCGGCCACGTGGACACGGCGGAGACCGGGATGACCCTGGCCCGGGAGATCCCGAGCCTGGAGCACGTGATCGTCGTCGGCGGCGGCGGGCCGCCCGGCTCGCTCGACTTCGACGAGCTCCTGCTCACCCCGGAACCGGGCGACCCGGCCGACATCGAGGGCCGCGAACTGGGCCCCGACGACCCGTTCCTCATCCTGTTCACCTCGGGCACGACCGGCGAGCCCAAGGGCGCCCTGCACAGCCAGAACACCCTGTACGCCGACATCAAGGGCTACGGCGAGGCGTTCGGGCTGGACGAGAGCCTGGTCATCATGACCGCCCAGACGTCGATGCACTACGTGGGCCTGGTGATGGCGTACCTGACGGCGCTGGCGCTGGGCGGCACCGCGGTCACGGCCGACGCCTGGGACGCCGGCGTCTACCTCGACCTGATGTCCGACCACGACGTCACCATGTACTACGGCTCGCCGCCGTTCGCCCGGGAGATCAGCGAGGAGCAGGACGCCCGCCCGCGCAAGCTCCCGAGCCTGAGCGTCTTCGTCTCCGGCTCGGCCCCCGTCCCGCCGCACCTGGTGGAACGGGTCACCGAGACGCTGGGCGTGCGCGTGTACGCGCTGTGGGGCATGACCGAGAACGGCGGCGTCACCATGACCCGCCCGCAGGACCCGCCCGAGCGGGCCGGCGAGAGCGACGGCACGGTCATCTCCGGCATGGAGGTGCGCATCGTGGACGAGGAGAACAGACCGGTCGCCAAGGGCGAGATCGGCGCTCTCCAGGTACGCGGCGCGGCCCAGTGCCTGGGCTACTATCTGCGCGACGAGATCTACGCCAAGTCCATCACCCCGGACGGCTGGTTCGACACCGGCGACCTGGCCCGCGACGACGGTTACGGCGGCGTGCGCATCTCCGGCAGGACCAAGGACGTCATCATCGCCAACATGTGCCTCAAGCTGCCGGTCAGCGACATCGAGGCGCTGCTCGGCCGGCATCCGGCCATCCGCGACATCGCGCTCATCGGCATCCCGGACCCGGCGCTGGTCGAGCAGGTGTGCGCGGTCGTCACGCCGTCGGGCGAGCCGCCCACGCTGGAGGACCTGCGGACCTACCTCAAGGACGCCGGCGTGAACGACTGGTTCTGGCCCGAGCGCCTGGAGGTCGTGGAGGAGATGCCGCGGACCGTCACCGGCAAGATCCGCAAGGTCGAGCTGCGGGAGCGGTTCGGCGTGGCGTCGGACTGAGGTGGCCGGTTCACGGGCGCTCCCGCTCGCCGTCCTGTGCGGGAGCGCCTTCCTCGGCGCGATCGACGTGCAGCTCGCGAACATCGCCTTCCCCGACATCCTGCGCAGCTTCCCGGGCAGCAGCCTGCCCGAGCTGTCGTGGGTGTTCAACGGCTACGCGATCGTGTTCACCGCGGCGCTGCTGCCGGCGGGCGGCCTGGCCGACCGGTTCGGCGCGCGGCGGGTGTTCCTGACCGGGCTGGCGGTGTTCGTGGTCGGCGCGGCCCTGTGCGCGGTCGCGCCGTCGGCGGGGGCGCTGATCGCGGCCCGGGTCGTGCAGGGCGTGGGCGGCGGGGTGATCACGCCGCTGACGCTCGCGCTCATCCTGCCGTACTACCCGCCGGAGCGCCGGGGCACGGCGATCGGGTTGTGGAGCGCGGCGCAGTCGGTGGCCACGGCGTCGGGGCCGTCGCTGGGCGGCATGCTCGTCGGCGTCTGGGACTGGCGGACGGTGTTCTTCCTGCACCTGCCGGTCGGGGTCGCCGTGCTGGCGGGCGCCTGGCGGGTCGTGCCCAGGCAGGCGGGCGAGGCGGCCACGTCCAGGCTGCCGGACCTGGCCGGGCTGTTCCTGCTGGTGGGGGCCATCGGGTTGCCGTCGCTGGCGATCGTCCAGAGCGACGCGTGGGGGCCGGGCAGCCCCGGCACGATCGCGGCGCTGGTCGCGGGCGTCGTCGTGGCCGTGCTGTTCGTCCGGCGGGCGCGCACGCATCCCGCTCCGATCGTGGACCTGGGCGCGCTGCGGGCGCGCGGCACCCAGCGGGCCAACCTCGCGATGTTCCTGGTCGGGCTGGTGATGTTCGCGCTGCCGCTGGCCAATATCCTCTTCCTGACCGGGATCTGGGGGTACTCCGTGGCCGCGGCCGGGCTCGCCGTCACGCCGGGCGCGCTCGCCCAGGTGCTGACCGCGCCGCTGGCCGGACGGCTGGCCGCCAGGACCGGCCATCGCCCGCTCGCCCTGTGCGGGGTGGCGCTGCTGGCCCTGTCCACGGCGTACCTGGCGTTCGCGACGGGGGGCGGGCAGGCGTACCTGGCGGTGGTGCTGCCGGCGGTGGTGCTGTCGGGGGTCGCCGTGGCCGTGCTGATCACGTCGCTGAGCGGCGCGGCGGTGGCCGAGATCCCGCCCGCGCGGCTGGCCACCGGCACCGCCCTGTCGGTGACCTCGCGGGCCTGCGGGGCCGTCATCGGCGTCTCGGCGCTGGTGCTGGTGCTGTCGGGCGACCGGCTCGGGGTGGTCGGGGCGTACCAGGGGGTGTGGCTGACGATGCTGGGCCTCTGCGCGCTGGTCGCCGTCGCCGCCGCCGGTCTGCGCGCCCCTCGGGCCGAGCCGGCCGCGCAGCGCGCCTGAGGACAGCCGACCTGCTGGGATATCCGTTTCCCTATCGCCGTGCCCGTCATATCGGTCTTGGACAGCTTGATCATCGTTGTGCTGTGGTGGTCCGTCATGACGACGAACGTTTCGAGACGTGGCCTGATCGGCATCGGCGCCGGGATCACCGCCGGGATCGCCGCGGGGACGGCGGTTCCCGCGAGCCCGGCCGCCGCCGCGCAGGGGCTGACCGGGATGACCCTGCGCTGGTGGGGCAACAACGGCTGGGAGATCCGCGTGCAGGGCCCGGACGGCAAGACGCGCACGGTGCTGATCGACCCGTGGCTGACCAGGTTCAAGACCGGCACCTACAGCCCGGACGGCGCCGACCCCAAGACCCCGCTGTCGGTGAACCGGCGCCTGATCGACCGGTACCTCGACACCGAGGACCTGCGCGCCGACTGCATCCTGGTCACCCACGGGCACTACGACCACCTCACCGACGTGCCTTACCTGGCCGAACGGACCGGCGCGACCGTCTTCGGCACCGAGACCCACCTGAACCTGCTGCGCGCGCTCGGCGCCCCGGAGAGCCAGCTCGCGGTGGCGAGCGGCGGGGAGTACCTGACGTTCGACGGCTACCGGATCCGCATCCTGCGCTCGCTGCACTCGGCGCTGGGCGACCGCGGCCAGGTGCCCTACCCCGGCACGCGTCCCGGCGGCCCGCCGCCGCGTCCCAAGGTGATCGCCGACCTGGTGGAGGGCGGCACGCTGGCCTACCAGGTGGAGGCCGCAGGCGGGAGCTCGGCGCTCAACTTCGGCGGCTCCAACTACGTCGAGTCCGAGCTGGCCGGGCTGCGGCCCGACGTGCTGCTGATGCCGGCCGGCGGCGCGCGGGTGCACGACTACGCCGCCCGCCTGCTGCGCGCCACCGGCTACCCGCCGTACGTGCTGCCCACCCACTGGGACGACTTCGACCTCCCGCTGGGCAAGCCGGCCCGCGATGCCGGCGGCCTGGAACCGCTGCGCAAGGCGGTCGCCGAGGCCAGCCCGCGCAGCAGCTTCGTGGTGCTGGACCACCTGCGGACGTTCTCCGGCTGAGCCGCCTAGGAAGCGGCCGCGCAGTCGAGCACGGCGCCCGCCCTCGGCGTGACCGTCCCGTAGTAGTGGACCTTCTCGCAGGGGGCGGTGTTGCCGGTGACCACGACGTCGGTGATCGCGGCGGCGTCGCCGCGGATGGCGAGGGCGTCGCGCGTGCCGGTGCCGGTCACCCGGTTCCCGGTGATCTCGACAGTGCGCAGCGGGGCTCCCGCCACGGACTTGACGTAGATCCCGCCCACGCAGTTCTCGACCTGGTTGTCGGTGATGCGCACGTTCTGGGCGTTGAACGTGGCGATGCCGTCGTAGCGGGTGTTGCGTACGACGTTGCCCTCGATGCGGACGCCGGTGTGCGGGTGGGCGGGGTCGGAGGTGTGCGAGCCGGTGAACTGGCCCCAGCCGAGCTGGGAGCCGGAGGTGTCGCAGGTGTTGCCGCTGAGCAGGATGTCCGTGCAGGGCGTCAGGTCGCTCGCGCCGCCCCAGGTGTTGTCGCCGGTCGGCAGGTCGAGCTGGACCGCCTCGCCGTGCCACAGCCCCTGGCCGGGGTCGCTGATCCAGCCCAAGAGCGAGCAGCCGCGGACCGTGCCGCGCCGTACGGCGTTGAGCTCGATGCCGTGCCACCACTTGACGTTCCACATGGTGACGTTCTCGATGAGCACGTCCGAGGCATGGATCATCGTGATGCCGTTCATCGCGGGCGCCTGGTCGAGCACGCCGCGCTGCACGAAGTCCCAGACCGGGTCCCAGCTCCCGCCCGTGACGGCGATGTTCCCGGCGCCGGAGTAGCCGCCGGTCGTCGCGCCGACGGAGTTGAGCACCATCGTGTGCTTCACGCCCGTGGCGGGGAAGCGGGAGACGATCCGGGCGTCGGTGGCGTCCAGATGGGTGTCGCGGTAGACGATGAGCGGTTCGGTCAGCAGGTAGGTGGCCTTGGGAACCTTGGCGATGTACCTGCCGGCGGCGTCCTTGGTTCCCTTGCCGTCCCTGGCGGCGTTCAGGAGCTTCTGGATCTCCGAGCCGCTGACGTAGGCGACCGACGCCGAGGCCGATGCTGGTGCTGCGAGCGGGTGGCCGGCGAGCACGGCCGCCGCGCTCCCCAGTAAGGTCCTTCTTGTGATCATGACCTTGAACTGTCCATCGGCGGGCGAGGACCTGTCAACCCCGGCGGTCAGTCGGGGGCGTAGGCCAGGACATGGTCGTGGATCAGGCGTCCGAGCTGGGGGTCGTCCCGTTCGAACGCCTCGACCAGCGGTTCGTGGTCGGCGGCGTTCTCGTGCGGCCGCATCCTGAACAGCCTGATCGACACGTGCGTCCAGACCTCGACGCCGAGCGACTCCCACACCGACACCAGCAGCGCGTTGCCGGAGGCCGCCACGATCTCCCGGTGGAAGGCGACGCCGTGGCGCACCTGGTCGTCCAGGGAACCGGCGGCCGCGGCGGCGTGCAGGCGGGTCACGTGAGCGCGCAGCGCCGCCACCGGAGGGCGGCCGAGGCGGGTGGCGGTCTCCTCCAGGCCGGCCCGGACCTGGTAGACCTCGCGCAGGTCGTCGAGGGTGAAGCCGCGGACGCGGGCGCCCCTGTTGGGCGCGGACTCGACCAGCCGGAGCGCCTCCAGCTCGCGCAGCGCCTCGCGTACGGGGGCCTGGCTGACCTGGAGCTCGGCGGCCAGGCGGCGTTCGACGATCCGCTCGCCGGGCTCCCAGCGGCCGCTGATCAGGCCGTCGAGCAGCACCTTCCTGATCTCGTCTCGCAACGGCTGCCGCACCACGGGCTCCACAGATAATCCTTTCATCGGATGATCGATCATATGGTGTTTAATGGAAGCATGGAGAAAGATCTGGATCCCCAGGAGACCGCCGAATGGCTCGAATCGCTTGAGGCGGTCCGGCGGGCGGCCGGTCCCGATCGGGCCGAGTACCTGCTGCGCAGGCTAGCCACGAGCACGCGCTATCTCAACACGGTGCCCACCGCGGAGGAGCCCGCCTACCCCGGCGACCTGGACCTGGAAGAACGCGTCGCGGCCTACGACCGGTGGAACGCCGCCGTCATGGTCAGCCGGGGCAGCAAGCTCGGCCTCGGCGGCCACCTGGCCACCTACGCCTCGGCGGCCTGGCTGTACGAGGTCGGCTTCAACCACTTCTTCCACGGCGCGGACGACCAGGTCTTCTTCCAGGGGCACGCCTCCCCCGGCGTCTACGCGCGGGCGTTCCTCGAAGGGCGCCTGAGCGAGGCCCAGCTCGACCTGTTCCGGCGCGAGACGCAGGGCGGGCTGCCGTCGTACCCGCACCCCAGGGCGATGTCGGGCTTCTGGCAGTTCCCGACCGTGTCGATGGGCATCGGCCCGCTCAACGCGGTCTACCAGGCGCGCTTCAACCGCTATCTGCACAACCGTGGCATCAAGGACACCTCGCACAGCCATGTCTGGGCCTTCCTGGGTGACGGCGAGATGGACGAGCCGGAGTCCACCGCGGCGCTGACGCTGGCCGCCAGGGAGGGGCTGGACAACCTCACCTTCGTGATCAACTGTAACCTCCAGCGGCTCGACGGCCCGGTACGCGGCAACACCCGGATCGTGCAGGAGCTGGAGAGCGTCTTCAGGGGCGCGGGCTGGAACGTCGTCAAGGCGCTGTGGGGCGCCGAGTGGGACGGCCTGCTCGGCTCCGACGAGCTGGTGGCCAGGCTCGGCGAGGTGCCGGACGGCCAGTTCCAGACGTTCGCCGCCTCCGACGGCGCCTACATCAGGCAGCACCTGTTCCAGGGCCTCGACGTGCCCTGCTCCGACGACGACCTGCGGCGCATCGTCGGCGGCTCGCGCGCCGGGCACGAGCCGCGCAAGGTCTACGCCGCCTACCACAAGGCCCTCCAGCACCGGGGCGCGCCCACCGTGGTCCTCGTCCAGACGGTCAAGGGCTGGACGCTCGGCGCGGGCGTCGAGGCGCGCAACGCCAACCACCAGATGAAGAAGCTCACCCTCGACGAGTTCCGCGTCATGCGCGACCGGCTCGGCCTGCCCGTCCCCGACTCGGCGCTGGCCGGGGAGCTGCCGCCGTACCTGCACCCGGGGCCCGACTCGCCCGAGGTCAGGTACGTCGCCGAGCGCCGCCGCGAGCTGGGCGGCCCGATCCCCCACCGCACGGTCGCCCGGCGGCCGCTGCCCCAGGCGGGCGAACGGCCGTTCGCGGCGCTGGCGAAGGGCTCGACGCAGCCGGTGGCCACCACCATGGCGTTCGTCCGGCTGGTCAAGGACCTGATGAAGGAGCCGGAGACCGGGCGGCGCTGGGTGCCGATCGTGCCCGACGAGGCCAGGACGTTCGGCATGGAGTCGCTGTTCCCCACGGCGAAGATCTACTCGCCACTCGGCCAGCGGTACGAGTCCGTCGACCGGGAGCTGCTGCTGGCGTACAAGGAGGCGGTGGACGGGCAGATCCTCATCGAGGGCATCACCGAGGCCGGGTCGATGGCCTCCTTCACCGCGGCGGCCTCCAGCTACGCCACCCACGGCGAGCCGATGATCCCGTTCTACATCTTCTACTCGATGTTCGGCTGGCAGCGCACCGGCGACCAGATGTGGGCCCTGGCCGACCAGCTCGGCCGCGGCTTCCTCGTCGGCGCCACCGCCGGCCGCACCACCATGACGGGCGAGGGCCTCCAGCACGCCGACGGCCACTCCCAGCTCCTGGCCTCCGCCAACCCCGCCTGCCTGGCCTACGACCCGGCCTTCGCCTACGAGGTCGCCGTCATCGTCCGCGACGGGCTCAGGCGCATGTACGGCGAGGCGGCCGAGGACGTGTTCTACTACCTGACCGTCTACAACGAGCCCATGCCGCAGCCCGCGATGCCCGAGGGCGTCGAGGAGGGCATCCTCAAGGGCATCTACCGCTACTCCGCCGGGGGCGGCGCCGCGCACCTGCTGGCCAGCGGCACCGCCATCCACTGGGCGCTGGAGGCCCAGCGGCTGCTGGCCGAGGAGTACGGGCTGGGCGTGGACGTCTGGTCGGTCACCTCGTGGAGCGAGCTGCGGCGCGAGGCCATGTCCGCGACCGGGGTGCCGTACCTGCGGCAGGCGCTGGCCGGGACCGAGGGGCCGGTGATCGCGGTCAGCGACTGGATGCGGGCCGTGCCCGACCAGATCAGGCCGTGGATCGACCGGCCGTGGACCTCGCTCGGCACCGACGGGTTCGGGCTCTCCGACACCCGGGAGGCCGTACGCAGGCACTTCGGGGTCGACCCGCGCTCGATCGCGGACGCCGTGCTGAAGGCTGTGGAGGAGTAACGGCGAGGCCGTTTGTCCCGGCGTAACCGTATTTATCGAGGAATCTCCCTAAGTTAGGGCCTGGCGCCCCGGCCGTGTTCTTCTGATCCCGGGGGGAGACGGGTGAGAACACGGTTGCGCCGGTCGCTGCGCACGCGGCTGGCACTGCTCGCCGGCATCGCCATGTTGCTGCTGAACGTCGTCGTCAGCGGCTTCGTCATGTTCGGCATCCACGACGACGTGGCCGACGTGCGCGCCAGCGAGGTGTCCGGGAAGGCCCTGCGCGTCCTTCTCATGGTCAAGCGCAACCAGCTGCCCCGCGTGCTGGAGCCCGGCGGGCTCGACGGCATCCAGGTCGTCGACCCGGCCGGGCGCGCGGTCTCCTGGACGCCCAACCTCGCCGAAGCGCCGCGCCAGACGGACCTGATCCCCCATCCCGAGCAGGCCAACTACGTCAGCAGGAGCTGCGACCTGCCCGCCTTCCCCGGTCAGTGCGAGCTCGTGGTCGCCCTGCGCGCGTTCCAGCCCGAGGGCACCTGGATCATCTACGCCTTCGACCCCGCGGTCCCCTGGTTCGTCAGCCCGCAGGTCGTGCTGTTCCAGATCGTGGTGTCGGCGCTGCTGGTCGGGCTGACCTTCTTCGGGGTGTCACGGGTCGTGGCCAGGACGCTCGCCCCCGTCAGCAGCATCACCAGGAGGCTCGCCGAGATCACCGCGGACGGCAGCGGCCTGCGGGTGCCCGTCCCGGACACCGACGACGAGATCCGGGCCCTGGCCGAGACCGCCAACCGGACGCTGGAGCGGCTGGAGACGGCGCGGACGCGCCTGGAGGCCGCGATGGAGCAGCAGCGCCGGTTCGCCGGCGACGCCTCGCACGACCTGCGCAGCCCGATCACCGCCATGCGCGCCCAGGTCGAGGAGGCCATGCTGCATCCGGACGAGACCGACTGGCGGGAGACCAGCACCCAGGTGCTGGCCAGCCTCGACCGGTTGCAGGCCATCGTCACCGACCTGCTCACCCTGACCAAGCTGGACGCCGGGGCCCCGAGCGACCACGAGCCGGTGGACCTGGGCCAGTTGGTCGCCGCCGAGACCGTCAGGCCGCGGGCCAAGCGCGTGGTCACCAGCGCGGGCGAGGGCGTGGTCGTCATGGGCGACCGGCTGCAGCTCACCCGTCTGCTGACGAACCTGCTCGACAACGCCGAGCGGCACGCCGAGACGCAGGTCACCGTGACGGTCCTGGAGGAGGACGGCCAGGCCGTCCTGGAGGTCCTGGACGACGGCGGCGGCATCGAACCGGCGCAGCGCGAGCTCGTCTTCCAGCGCTTCATCCGCCTGGACGACTCCCGCAACCGCGACGCCGGCGGCACCGGCCTCGGGCTGCCGATCGCCCGCGAGATCGCGACCGCCCACCACGGCACCCTGACCATCGAAGACTCCCCGAAGGGCGCCCGCTTCGTCCTCCGCCTCCCCCTCCCCACCCCCTGACCTCTGGAGGCAGCAGGCCCGCTCCCATAGACCGCGAGCCCCGCTTCATATGCAGGGGTGAGGTTTTCTAGTGCTTGGTGTGGCCGCGGGCGAGGCCGTTGCCGTGTTTGGTCTTGGCGGACTGATGGCCGAGCTTCTTGCCCTTGCCGGGGCCGGTGCCGACCGCGGCGGGCGGCTGCGCGGGCGTCTGCGTGAGGGGCCGGCCGGACGGGCGGTGGCGGGACGGGCTCTGCTCCGGGGCACGGTCGGAGGCGCGTTCCGGGGTGCGTTCCGGGGTGCGTTCGCGTGAGACGGCGACCGCGTGCATGATCCCCGTGTGCTCGGGCGCCTGGTCCGGTGCGGGGTCGGCGTAGGAGGGCGTACGGGGGGTGGCGGGCTCGTCGCCGCTCCACGAGGTCGTGACCAGCACGCTGGTGACGAGCGCGGCCAGGGCGGTGAGCTGCCGCCAGCGCTGCGGCCTGGTCGGCTGCGGGATCGACACCGAGAACGGCAACAGCTCCCGTTGGGCGCGAAGCCCTCGTGCCGCGCCGGGCATGGTCCGGCGCACGGCGTGGTTCCGCTCCCCGGTCCTCCGCCCCACCCGGTCCCACCCCAGGGTCCTCCGCGTGCTCCCCGGACCGCCCACCTGCGAGGGGACACCCTCCGAGGTCGGCACGGCTTCCGGGGTGAGGACGGTTTGCGGGGTGGCGGCTTGCGGGACGGGGACCGCACGCGGACCCTCGGCGCGCGCGGCGGAGGCGGCGGCGGGCGCGGGAGCGGCGGGGGGTGAGGTGAGGGGCGGCTGCGGGGCGGTGGCCGGGGGTGGGAGGGGGGTGGCGGGGAAGAGGGTCGGGGGGAGGAGGTCGCCGGTGTGGGGTGGGGCGGCGGCCATGGGGATGGCGGCGGTGTCCTGGGGTTCCTCGTCGCGCAGCGCGGCCACCCGGGTCAGGCGCCGCCGGACCTCCCCGCCGTCGATCCGGCGGTCGGGGTCCTTCTCCAGCAGACCGGCGATGACCGGCGCGAGGGGCCCGGCCAGGTGGAACGGCGCGGGCTCGGAGGTGAGCACCGCCGTCAGGGCCGCCAGGTGGCCGCTGTGCGGGAAGGGCGACTGGCCCTCGACGGCCGCGTACAGGGTGGCGCCGAGGGACCACAGGTCGGCCTGCGGGGTCGCGTGGCCGCCGCGCAGGCGTTCCGGGGCGATGTACGCGGGCGTGCCCACCACCATGCCCGACTGGGTGATGTTGGACTGGTCGTCCAGGGTGGTGGCCAGGCCGAAGTCGGTGAGCAGGGCGTGCCGGTCGCCGTTCAGCAGGATGTTCCCGGGCTTGACGTCGCGGTGGACGATGCCGTCGGCGTGCGCCGCGCTCAGCGCCTCCAGCACCTGCAGCCCGAGGCGCGCGGTGTCGGGCACGGACAGCGGCCCGCGTTCGGCGATCACGTCGGCGAGGCTGCGCGAGGGCACGAGCTGCAGGACGATCCACGGCCGCTCGTCGGCCACCACCACGTCGTAGACGGCCGCGATGTGCGGGTGGCTCAGCCGGGCGGCCAGCCGCGCCTCCCGCATGGTACGCCCGAGCAGCCGCTCCCGCTCGCCCTCGATCGCGTTCCCGAGGGTGACCTCCTTGACCGCGACCTGCCGGTCGAGCAGCTCGTCGTGCGCCCGCCAGACCCGACCCATGCCGCCACGGCCCAGCTCCGACAGCAGCCGGTAGCGTCCGGCCAGCAACCAGCCCGCACAGCGCGAAAGGGACATGACGCCCTGCCTACCCGATCTTCCCGCCCTCATGCAACGGCCTCACCGGCTTCGAGTCGATCCTGTGAGGCGTCCCAGGAGGGCGGGCGACCGAGGCGGGCCCGACAGGCGGCGTCCATATCGGGAGATCGGCGCCGCCCGGAGCCGGATCGCGCGGGCGGGTCTACCCGTTCGTGGGGAAGCCGAGGTTCACACCACCGTGCGACGGGTCCAGCCACCGCGAGGTCACCACCTTGCCCCGCGTGTAGAAATGCACCCC